>DSCM01000132.1 GCA_011049115.1 Pseudomonadota bacterium | reverse complement strand
GATATCAATCGCGACCACGGCCCGGGCCCCCATCGCCTTGGCGATCTGGGTCATGTAGGTCCCCACTCCGCCCCCGGCGCCGGTGACAATGACAAGATCGCCATCCGGGAAATAGGGTTTATCAAGTTCAGCCCGAATCGCCGCCTGATAAGGGGTAGTGGCGGCATCGGCGATCACGGCATAGTGCGAAAGCGGCCGTTCGCCCCGGTTGGCAATGACGCAGAGCCCCGCAGTCGGAACCACGATATGACTGGAAAAACCACCGTAGATGCCGATGCTGTTGCCCGGCATTTTCTGGTTCAGGCAACGGTTGCCGCGCCCGGCTTTGCAAATCGGGCATTCATTACAGGGCATGACCGCCGGAATGATAACCTCCTTGCCGATCATTTCGGCATCCCCGCCGATCACGGTGCCGCTGATTTCATGCCCCAGGGTCAAGGGCGGCGGGCAGACCGTCGGCACCCCGTCGTAAAAGAAACCAAGGTCTGTATGGCAGATGCCGCAACCGGCGATCTTAACACAGACTTCACCTTGATTGATGGTCGGCATATCCACTTCGGTCAGTTGCAGTTCCCCCGGCTTGACCATCTGCCAGGTTTTTATTTTCGCTGGAATCTCAAACATTTTTTCCTCCTACCCCGGACGCGGCCGGAACCATTTCGCGACTCAAAGTCAATTAAACAGGACTTACGGATTTACCTTGCCCCAGACCGGCAGCCTCGCCGCCTAGCGGTTGCTCCAGGTCGGTTTGCGCTCCTCAAGAAAGGAGCTGAGTCCCTCACGGGCATCCTGATTACGCATGCAGTCATAAAGATAGGCGCCTTCGACCGTCTCCAGCGCCGCGGCAAAAGGTTTATCGGAGGCAGCTTTCAGGGCGCGCTTAGTCGAACGCAGGGCCGAACCGCTCAGGGCGGTAAAAATTTTAACGAATTTTTCCAGTTCGGCGGCGAAATCATCAACCGCAACCACCTTGTTGATCAGCCCGCAGGCCAGGGCCGCGTCGGCGCGCAGGGCTTCGCCGCCCAGCACCATTTCATAGGCCTTTTTGGGACCCACGATCGCCGGCAGGGCGGCCACCGCGATCGGCGGAAAAACCGCGAGTTTGATCTCGGGCTGACCGATTTTGATATTGTCGGCCGCCACGACCATGTCGCAGAACAGAGCGACTTCACAGCCTCCGCCCAGAACCGCGCCCTGAACCGCGGCGATGGTCGGTATCTCAAGCCGATCCAGACGGCGGAAAATACCATGAAAAGCCGCGATCATGTGGTTAACCTTGTCTTCAGTGTGATCGCCGACATCAACCCCGACTGAAAAAGCCTTTTTACCGGCGGCCTGAAGCACCAGAACCTTCAGTTCGGGACCGGCCGCCAACACCTTTTCCAGAGCGCAATTCATCTCTTCCATCGTGGCGATATCCAGCCAGTTTAAGGGCGGCCGGTTGATCGTCAACCAGGCGGCCCCGTCTCTCTCTTCATAGGTGATGAACTTGTATGCAGACATAAAAATCTCCTTTTCAACTTTAGCCGGCCGGCGGCAAAGACACGCCGCCTAAATTTTCCCGATCTATTTCCCGATCCATTTATATATACTGACCGCCGTCAACCTTAATCACCTCCCCGGTGATATGACCGGCGGCATCGGAAGCCAGGAAAGCAACCAGATTGGCGACATCCTCGGGTTTGCCCGCTTTTTTCAGAACCCCTTCGTTGATCGCGATCTGCTTAAACTCCTCCGGCATAGCTTCGCCCATTTCGGTCAGGATAAAGCCGGGAGCCACCGAATTCGAGGTCACCAGATATTTACCCAGATCCTTGGCGACGGCCTTGGTCAGACCGATAACTCCGCCCTTGGCGGCCGAGTAATTGGCCTGGCCGAATTTGCCGCGCAGGCCGTTGATTGAGGTGATCGTGATAATCCGACCCCAGTTCTGGTCCTTGAAAATCGGCGCGCAGGCGCGAATGTAATTGAAGGTTCCGGTCAGATCGACATCAATTACCCGCTGCCACTGCTCGGCGGTCATTTTCCAGATGGTGCCGTCCCAGTTCATGCCGGCGCTGGTCACCAGAATATGCACGCTACCCCATTTTTCTTTCGCCGCCGCAACCAGGGCTTCAGCGTCGGGCAGGCTGGAAACATCCGCCTGAAAAGCCAAGGCGTCACTACCCATACCTTGAATTTCGCGAACCAAGGCTTCAGCCTGTTCGGAGCTGCGATTATAGTTGACCGCAACCCGGGCTCCGAGCGAACCCAGCAGTTTGGCAATTTCGGCCCCGATTCCCCGGCTACCGCCGGTCACAATCGCCACTTTTCCTTGCAAGTTAATCATGGTTGATCCCCTTTTATCGGCTTTGATAAAAAAATCCGCCGCCCCTTTGACTTCCGGTTCAAGCCCTCTGGCAACCCCGCGGTGACTTCTTTGAAAATCTGGGGACACGATCTGAGATTTCCCGCAGAACTCAGGTCAAGCCCCTGGATCTTTTTGTAGCGATTCAGCCAACCCGGAAATTCTGGCGAAAATCCGGAACCCAGCAACGACGCTGAAAGTTATTTTAAGGTTCAGCTTTCACGCTTCAGTATCACGGCCATGGTCGCACCCCCGCCGCCACAAATCGAAGCCACCCCCAGCTCCTTATCCAGGCGCTTGAGAGCGTGATACAAGGTCACCATGATCCGCGCCCCGGAACAACCGGTCGGATGGCCAAGAGCGATGGCGCCGCCGTTGACATTAAGTTTATCGATATCAAGCTTGAGCCGGGCGACATTGCCCAGCACCTGCGCGGCAAAGGCTTCATTGATCTCGAACAGATCAATGTCGCTCAAACTCATGCCGGCGCGTTGCAGAACCCGGGGAATCGCCTCTCCCGGACCCTCGCCCATAAAGGTCCCGTCAACCGCGGTCTGACAAAAATCAACCATTGAAAACAAAGGTTTAACCCCGCGCGCGGCGGCCGCCTCCCGGGTCATGGCCACCATCATGGCCGAACCGTCGGTCAGCCCGCAGGAATTACCGGCGGTCACCTTGCCGCCTTCAGGTTTGAAGGCCGGGCGCAGCTTACTCAAGGTTGCAACTGTGCTGTCGGCCTTAATGGATTCGTCCGCCGTAAAATCAAAAGCCGGTTTTTTCCGGTCACCGGGAAGCGTCACCGGGGTAATTTCCTCGGCAAACCAACCGTTGTCCGCGGCGGCCTGGGCCCGCTGGTGCGAGCGCACCGCGTATTCATCCATCTCCTGTCGCGAAATACCATATTTTTCACCGACATTTTCCGCGGTCATACCCATGCTGACCTTGGCAATCGGGTCATAACTGTCACCCCAGCCATCTTCAAGCTTGCGATCACCCATCTTAAAACCACCAAAACGAGCCCCTTTCAGCAGATAAGGAATCGTGCTCATCGACTCCATGCCGCCGCACAGAACGATCTTGGCCTGTTCCATGACGATCTGCGAGACCGCCATGGTCGCGGCCTTCATCCCGGCGGGACAGGCCTTGTTGATCGTGACCCCCGGGGTCAGTTGCCCGCATCCGCCCTTTAACGCAACCGTGCGCCCGGGATTGACATGGTTGCCCGCCTGACGGCAGTTGCCGATGATGGCCTCGTCGACATCTGCGCCATCAACCTGGGCCCTTTTCAGCGCTTCCCGCACCGGAAAAGCGCCCATGTCATAAACCTGCAGATCCTTCATCGTTCCGCCAAAGCTACCCATCGGGGTCCGCACCGCGCTGACAAAAACCACGTCACTCATCTTCCTCATCTTATTTCTCCCTCTGCTTCGGCCAGGCCGACCTTTTATTTATTCAATGATTTTTAAAGAAATCCTCGGAACCCGGCCGCTTAACCAGCAAATCAGGCCTGCCTCGACCGCGCAAGCAATAAATGTGCAACATTCGCGCCGCGCTTTATTTTAAGATTCCGCCCCTGCTGCAGGCAAGCGCCGGCCCGCCGGTTCGACAATTCGCGCGGTAAAATATAACCAGAGAAGGTAAGGATTCAGATTGGCGGCTTTCTTCTGCGGACAAAAAAGCCCCGCGCCGAGGGAAAATAATTTTCACCTCGGCGCGGGGCTTGATCAGGCTGGCGGAGAGACGGGGATTCGAACCCCGGGTGAGCTAAAAACCCACAATAGATTTCGAGTCTACCGCCTTCGACCTCTCGGCCATCTCTCCGTTTTTCAGTTATGCGCCTGGGGTAGAAAACATAGTCGACCTCCACCCCCGACAACTGCGGCGCTTCTTAGCATAGGCCGCCGGGCAATTCAAGCAGATACTGCGCGACCGACCGCCGGGCCGAAAACCGGCAACGCCCCGTCGGTACTCTCAAAGGCGCGCTTAAATTCCGGCGGCCTCACGCAGAAGCTCCGCCATATCGGTATTCTCCCAGGAAAACCCGGGCTCGTTGCGCCCGAAATGCCCGTAGGCCGCCGTCTGCTGATAAATCGGCCGCAGCAGGTCGAGGCTTTCAATGATTCCGGCGGGGCGTAGCTGAAAATGCTTGCGCACCAGCGCGGCCAGTTTTTCGGAAGGCAGCTTGCCGGTGCCGAAGGAATTAACCATGACGCTGACCGGTTCAGCGACCCCGATAGCGTAGGCGAGCTGAACTTCACAGGTTGCCGCCAGCCCGGCCGCAACCAGGTTTTTCGCCACGTAACGGGCCATGTACGAGGCGCTGCGGTCGACCTTGCTGGGGTCCTTGCCGGAGAAACAGCCCCCGCCGTGACCACCCTTGCCGCCGTAGGTGTCGACGATGATTTTGCGCCCGGTCAGACCGCAGTCACCCATCGGCCCGCCAACCACGAACCGCCCGGTGGGATTGATCAGGAACTTGGTTTTGGCATCAAGCATTTCCGCCGGCAGAACCTTCTTGGCAACCTCTTCGATAAGCGCCTCGCGCAGCTGCTCGTAACTGACGTCGGGGCTGTGCTGGCTGGAGATAACCACGGCATCGATCCTTTTCGGACGAAAATCTTCATACTGAATCGTGACCTGTGATTTGCCGTCGGGACGCAGAAAAGGCAGAACCCCCTTTTTTCTCACCCGGGCCAGTTGCCGAGTCAGACGATGGGCCAGCGTGATCGGAATCGGCATGAGTTCTTCGGTTTCATTGCAGGCAAAACCAAACATCAGTCCCTGATCACCGGCCCCCTGCTCTTTAAAGAGACCTTCGCCGGCGGTAACCCCTCGTGAGATATCGGGTGACTGCTTATCGATACTGGTCAACACGGCGCAGGTTTCCCAGTCAAAGCCCATGCTCGAATCGTTGTAACCGATATTTTTAATGGTTTCCCGAACAATCGCCGGTATGTCGACATAACAATCCGTCGTGATTTCTCCGGCAACCACGGCTATTCCGGTGGTTACCAGGGTTTCGCAGGCTACGCGGCATTTCCGGTCCTGGCTCATGATACTGTCGAGAATCGCGTCTGAAATCTGATCGGCAACCTTATCGGGGTGCCCTTCGGTTACGGATTCCGATGAAAAAAGATAATTTTTTGTCGCCATGTTCAAGCTCCGAAAGTTCAGGTTAAAAATTTATCGGCCACCAACGGATCACGATCCTGGTGAGCGTCCGGAAGTCAGCAAAGATTCCGCCTCACATCGCCATCGGGGTTCTAGACCTTCATCAGAAAGGTTTCAGGAAAACGCCGGTTCATCTCTCTGGCGACAAAGTTTTCGACCTCGGCCGCAGTGTTCAGACTCAGAGACTCAGCCAGCAGCTGACGGGCTTCGACAAAGGTACTCTCGCGGACAATCTGTTTGATATAAGGGATGGAAATGGCATTCATGCTGAGCTTGTTGAAACCCATCCCCAGCAGAATCAGGGTATACAGGGGCTCGCCGGCCATTTCCCCACAAATACTGACGGGAATATTGGCCTGGCGGGCATTGCCGATCACCTGATTAAGCAGACGCAGAATAGCGGGATGAAGCGGCTCATAAAGATAAGAAACATGCTCATTGCTGCGATCCAGAGCCATGGTGTACTGAATCAGGTCGTTGGTACCGATACTGAAAAAATCAACCTCCCGGGCAAGCATGTCGGAAATCACTGCCGCCGAGGGCACTTCAATCATGATGCCAAGCGGAATATCCCGCGCGAACGCCGCCCCCTCGCGTTCAAGCTCGGCCATGCTCTGTTCGATCACGGCCCGGGCCTGGCGCAGCTCGGCCAGACCGGAAATCATCGGCAGCATGATTTTAAGCCGGCCATGTGAACTCGCGCGCAGAATGCCCTTCAGCTGAGTAATAAAGATTTCCCGCCGATGCAAACACAGGCGCACCCCTCTGAGCCCCAGAGCCGGATTGATACAGTCACCGTGAAAATTCTGAATCGCGGCCAATTTGTCGGCACCGAGATCAAAGGTCCTGATCGTGATCGTACTCTCCGGCGGCAAGGATTCGGCCACCTTTTTATAAGTCAGATAATGCTCTTCTTCCGAGGGCAGGGAGGTCCGATTCAGGTAAAGAAACTCGGTCCGATAAAGTCCGATATCACGGGCCCCGTGATCCAGCACCGATTCGGTTTCTTCCGGGCTTTCAATGTTGCCGGCCAGAGCGACCTGAAAACCGTCGCGCGTTTCCGCCGGCAGATCCCGATTGCTGATCAGCTGGGTCTGAAAGTTGCGATACTGCTTACTTTTATCCTGATAGCCGGCCAGTTGTTCCTGGCTGGGATTGACGATTACCCGCCCTTCAATCCCATCCACAACCAACCGGTCGCCGCCATTGATTTTTTCAGTCGCGAACTCGGTTCCGACCACGGCCGGAATTTCCAACGAACGGGCGACAATCGCGGTATGGGAAGTCCGCCCACCGAGATCGGTGACAAAGGCGCTGATCTTTTTGGGATCAAGCTGCAAGGTGTCGGCCGGAGACAGATCATGGGCAACCACGATGACTCCGCGGCTGATCTTGTCGATACTGTCATAATCACTGCTGGTCAGATAGCGCAGAATCAGCTCGCAGACATGGGCCACATCACTCTGGCGCTCCCGCAGGTAGGCATCCTCCATCTGACGAAAAAAATTTATGATCTTCTCGCTGTTTAAACTCAAGGCCCATTCGGCGTTGATTTTCTTTTCCTTGATCAGGGTCAGGGTGTCATCGACCAACATCTTGTCTTTGGTCATCAGCAGATGCACGTCGAAAATATAGTTATGCTCCGACGAAACCTCTCCCGTGCGAATCGTTCTCGCCTTGACTTCCTCAAGTTCGCGGCGGGCGCCGGCGACCGCCGCGAGAAAACGCTCACTTTCGGCGCCGACCTGGTCACTGGGAATCTTTTCGCAGCGAGGTTTGAGTTTCCCGCGGTCAAGAAGAAAGGCCCGACCGATCGTGATTCCCGGCGAAGCCCCCACCCCGCTGATCATGCAGCTTAAACCATGGAGTCTGCGGTCGCTCACTTTTTCAGTTCCTTTGAAGTTCGCCAAAGCCATCCTCGATCAAAGTTCCCACCGCCTGCAAAGCCTCGCTCTCATCCACGCCGGCAACCTCGACGACAATCGTGCTGCCGCAAGCCGCCGCCAGCATCAGAACCCCCATGATACTTTTACAATTGATTGACAATTTTTCCTTGCGGAGCGTGATTTCCGAAGAGAACTTGCCGGCCAGCTGCACCAGGGCCGCCGCCGCCCGCGCATGCAGCCCCAACCTATTAACTATTTTGAATTCTTTTTTCAACATGTCATTCAGCAATTGAGGATTTTATTTTTTTAATTAACGCCATCCAGCAGGATGGCGGCCAGGACAAACAAGGCGCCGACCGGAATAATTTCCCGCAGGCGACAGCCCATGCCGCTGTTTTTTTTCCGCCACCAGTAAAACCCGCTCAACAACAGCAGGAACAACAGAAAAGGGGCTGTAACCCGAACAAAGCCGAAGTGGATAGCCAGCAGATAGACAATTACGGCCAGCCCGGCGGAAGTCAGGACTTCCATGGCATTACGAAGCCGCGGCAGATGCCAACCGTCGATAACCTCGATAACCCCGATGCCGCGATGCAGACCGTGGAGAAACACCGCATAGCGCAGCCCGAGATGCACCACATTGTAGATCAGGATCAGAAAGAGCGGCGCCAGCAGACCGGGTGCCAGAAAATACAAGAGCACCGCCAGGGTGCAAACCATCGGTTTGAGCCCGTTCCAGAAAAAAGCATCCCCGACGGCCCCGTAGAGTCCCGCAAGGCTACCACTCAAAGCCAGTCCCTGATCCCCCATCTCCTCACCCTGACCTTCCATATGCGCCAGGAAACCGAGAATGGCCGCCCCCAGATAGGGATTGGTGTTGAAGCAGACCAAATAACGACGCACTCTCCGGATCAGCAGCTCGCGATCGTGACCATAACGATTCTCAAGCAGCGGATAAATGGCGTACGCCAGCCCCAAGCACTGCATCCCGGCAAAATTCCACGATGTCTGCCAACAGAGACTACGGAGAAAAATACGCTGTTCAAGTCGCAATTTCATAACCAGGGTTTACCTCGGCAAATTCGCAATCCGGACCCGCTCGAAACCAATCTGTAATCGTAACCATTCAGCGTCGTTGATTTCAGCCGGTCTGGCGCGAACATCAAGAACATCGGAAACCTGACCTGCTCTCTGCAGGGATTCGGGACTGCGTCCCCAGACTTTCCGGGCCGGCTGATGAGTTACCTTCCATTTTGCCTCAGACAACAAAGAAAAGCAGCAGCACGACGGTCCCGGCAAACACCGTCAACTGCGTCTTACGATTCATATTACCCAGTAAACCGGCCGCTCCTGCCAGGGGAAAAATCAACAGCAGACGATCGGACCAAGGATACAGCCAGACCGGCAACAACCAGACCAAAACCGGCAGCAACAGCAGCGCCAGAGCCATCATGCTCCCCACCGCGACCACGGCGGCCCCATAAAAATTAAACATTCCATGAAGATGGAAGTTGAGGGCCGACGCCTTCTCACCGGCCAGCAGGCGCGTCTCGACTTCATCAATCAGACCGCTGTTTCCGGACCGCACCCAGCCATCCAGACAGCGGGTTAACGGCGCCCAGGGCAACACCGTCAACAGCGCGAGAAACACCAGGCTGCCGGGATTCAGCCCGGCCCCGGCCGGGGTCTGGCTGATGGTTGCGGCGGCGCCGCCGGCGGCAATCGCCAGAAGTGTGTCATCGGTCGGGATATTGGTTCCGACCGGAATCTCAGGCAGGAAATAAAGCTCCAGACAAGCCCCGAGCAAAAGTCCGATTTCCCAGTTACCGGCCAGCCAGCCGGCCCAGAGAGCGGCAACCAGCGGACGCGACAACATCAGCTGCAAAGCCGCAGTCCGGTCCAGGGCCGCCAGGGAACCCAGCAACGCAACCTTGATGACAGACCAGATAAAAAGGGAAACGCCCATTTCCTGCAAACTTTACAAGCCCTTGCGCCGCAAGAGCGCGAAAACATCGACTTCAGGGGAACTCGGCACCGGCTGAATCGTAATCTTAAGTCCCTCTTTTTCCAGTTTCTGCAGACAACCGATCTCAGCCCGGCTCAGGGAAATTGATTCGGCGATCTGCAGTTTGCCGGGAGCCTGCCGAAGGTTGCCCAGGTTTAACTCGGTCAGAAAAAGTCCCTCGTCCAGAGCCTGAACCACGGCTTCCAATCCGGCAAAAAGCATAATAGTCTGCAAACCTGGTCCGGAACGCTGCTGACCGATCAGCGAGGCGGCTTGACGCACCGACAAAATCTCGACCCGTAACTTAGGCGGGGCCGCAAGGCGGATAATCCGGGACTGCAACAAATTAGCCGGAAGCTGGTTATCGGCAACCACAATCCGGGTTGCCCGGGTATAGGGAACCCAGGCCGCGACAATCTGACCATGGATCAGGCGGTCATCCACCCGATAGAGAACGGTTCTCATAGATCGAGAAACTCGGCCGCGGTAAAAATATTCTTTCGACCATACTCCGTGATTTCCGCGGCGATTTCCCTGATGCCCTTGCCTTCACCCTTGATATCGCTGGACAGCTTCAGAAGGATCGGAAGGTTGACCCCGGAGACGATCTCGACCTCGCCAGGTTCATAAAGGGCGAGACAGATATTTGACGGCGTTCCTCCGAACATATCGGTCAGAATCAAAACCTTGCGCCCGGCCTTGCGATACTTTTTGATCATGTCCTGCAAGCGCCGGCGCACGGCCTCGATATCGTCATTTTGCGAGATACTGATACCGATCAGGTTTTCGTTCGGACCGGCGATGAACGCAGCCGTCGCGATCAGATGTTCGGCCAGGGTATGATGGGTGACAATGATGGCAGTGATACTATTCATAGGCGTAGGTCAGGTCTTCAGATCCCGATGCAGGAGGGCGATTTCGTGGCCGGCTTCGCGCAGACAGCGACCAATTTCTTCAACGATGGCAACCGAACGATGGCAGCCCCCGGTGCAACCAATCGCCACCGTCAAATAACTTTTGCCTTCCCTGACGTATTCAGGAATCAGCATTTTCAATAAATTCAGGAAATTTTCGGTAAAAGCCCGACTGACCGCGTGACCGAGAACAAACTCACTGACCTTGGACTCAAGACCGCTTTGCTTTTTGAGCTCGTCAATAAAATAGGGATTGGGAAGAAAACGCACATCCATGACGATATCGGCCTCCAGAGGCAGACCGTTGCGAAAGCCAAAGGAAAGCAGCGAGATATTGAGGTCGGAGGTCTGCAGCTCCCCGCGGCTGACGACTTTGCGAATATAGTCTTTAAACTGATGGATGGTGAACTTACTGGTATCCACCCGACAGGTAGCCAGGGAGCGAATTTCCTGCAACAGCTCCCGTTCCCGAACCACTGCCGTCGCCACCGAACCCGGTACCGCCACCGGATGTTTGCGGCGGGTTTCACTGTAGCGTTTGATCAGGGTCTGATCATCGGCTTCAAGAAAGATCAACTCCGGCTCGATTCCCGCTTTTCTGATCCTGCGGTAAAGCCCGGGAAAAACTTTCAGGAAATGCTTTTCGCGCAGATCCATGACCAGGGCGATACCTTTGATCGTTGGTGAAAAGTTACCGGAAAGTTCAAGAAATTTGGGCAGGAAAGCGACCGGCAGATTATCGATGCAAAAATAACCGATGTCTTCAAGGACATTCAGGGCGCTGCTTTTGCCGGCCCCAGAAAGTCCGGTGACGATCACCAGCGAAGCCGGCTTCCCGAGGTCGTGGTTCTGGGTTGGGGGCATCAGTCTTCCACCTTCAAGTGGCGGGCCAGGTCGTTGAGCAGGGCCTGACCGGTCTCTTTGCCCTGCCGGCGCAAACGAAAGGTATGGGCCGCGACTTCAACGATGGTCACCAGATTACGGCCAGGGCTGACCGGGATCGTTGCTTTCGGAATATTGACCCCGAGAATCGGCATGCTTTCGGAATCAAGATTCAGGCGTTTTCCGCCGTCATAATCATCCCAGGCGACAAGCTCAATCACGAGATCCACTTGCTGATGTTCACGTACGGCCGTAATCCCGAAAATATCCTCGATATTAATAATCCCGAGTCCCCTGATTTCCATATGGAATTTAAGGATAGCATTGGCTTCTCCCACGACGCTGCCGGGAGGTCGGAAACGCACGATCACCACATCATCGGCAACCAGGCGATGGCCCCGCTGTAGCAGGTCAAGCGCGACCTCGCTCTTGCCGATGCCGCTTTTACCGATCAGCAGCACCCCCGTACTGTAGATATCGAGCAGGACCCCGTGGAGAGTGGTTTGCGCATTGATCAAGTTTTCAAGATATCGATTAATCGCGTCAAAAAAAACGGCGGCCGAAAGCGAGGTCTGAAGCAGGGGAATACCGAAGCGGCGGCATTTCTCCAGAAGATCACAAGGCGGAGGACAGGACCGGGTAACGATCAGACAAACCGGGTGTAACTCACAGAGGCGAAGAAGGACCGCGGAACGTTCATCATCGCTTAAGGTTTCGAGATAGGCCACCTCCGCAGCGCCCACCAATTGAACCCGTTCCGGCTCAAAATAACGGGTAAAACCGGCAAAAGCCAGGCCATGTTTCTGAATCCGGTAATTAGTGATCGCCCGGGCCAGAGAAACATCCTGAGTCAACAGACTCAGACCCAGCACCGAGGCCTCTTCACTGAGCAGATCGGCCACCGTGAAATGAGACTCGGCGGCAGGCTCAACCACGTTCATCGGCTTCACGAATCAGGGCAAACAACGTCGGAGCATCATCAGCCCGCAGAAGTTGTGCGCAGAAATCCCGGTCTCTCAGCAAGCGCGAAATTCGGGCCAGGGTCCGCAAATGGCCGCCGGCTGAGTCCTCCGGAGCCAGCAGCATGAAAAAAAGATGGACCGGTTCGCCATCAACCGCAGCAAAGCGGATACCTCTGCGACTACGGGCAAAGAGGACAACAATCTTCTCCAGTTCGCCCAGTTTGCCATGAGGAATCGCGATCCCACTTCCAATCCCGGTACTCCCCAAGGACTCACGCTCCTTGAGCACAGCCAGCACCCTGGCCACCGGCAACTCCGGAAAGACTCCGGCCACGGCGGTCGCGAGGGCTCTCAGGACCTCGTCCTTGTCGGAGGCTTCAAGGTCGGAGACCACCAGGGCCGGAGTCAAATAATCGGTTATTTTCATCTTTCTATTGGGGCTCAATCAACCCGAAGTGCCCGTCTTCACGCCGATAAACGACATTGATCCGATCCGTCGATTCATCACGGAAAACGTGAAAGTTATGATTCATCAGATTCAGCTGCATGATGGCCTCATCAGCAGTCATCGGCTTAACCACGAGATTGCTCTTCTTAATAATCACCGGCGTCGAATCCTCAATATCATGGTCGACACTCAGAACATCAACGGCGACACTGGTCTGCATGCTTTCGTCAAGCGTGGGAGAGCCTTTCTTCTGGCGCAGGCGACTTTTATAACGTTGCACCTGGCGGCTGATCTTACTGGCCACCAGATCAATCGCGGCATACATATCATCGGCTTCTTCCTTGCCCTTGACAACAAAACCATTGATGTTAAAAGTCACTTCGACGATCTGACGAATCTTTTCGACAGAAAGAACAACGTTGACATCCAGCGGACCATCGAGATATTTTTTGATTTTAGAGAGTTTTTCTTCAGCATATTCTCTGATCGAATCCGATTGATCCATGTGACGAAAGACAACGTTTACCTGCATATTCATCCCCCTTCCGATTAGTAAGCGCTCGCGGCCCGCCCGACAATTTCCGTCGACGCCGGGCTTAGCCCCGACAAACCACCCTGGTTGACAATTACATTCGATCGGCCGGCGTAATTCCCGTGTTCGTTAAAAGAAACCGGCCCCCATTGACTCCAGCCCCACCATGTCCCGATGACAACCGAACCTTTCTTGAAATCAAAGAATTTTCTTGCGCTGACTCGAGGCCAGAATCCCCAGCTGGCCTCGATATTTGGCCACCGTACGCCGGGCGATCTGAATATTATTTTCCTTGTCCAGCAATTTGACGATGGTATCATCGCTAAGAGGCGCGCCGGCATCCTCGTGATTGATGTACTCGACGATTTTCTGCTTGACGCTGGCCGAGGCGATATCACCGCCTCCCTGATTGATGCTGCTGTTGAAAAAATATTTGAGCTCAAAAACCCCGTGCGGGGTCTGCACATACTTGCCTTGCGTCACCCGGCTGACCGTCGACTCATGCATCTCGATGTCGTCGGCCACATCGCGCAACACCAGGGGTTTAAGGTGGTGGGCCCCGCGAACAAAGAAATCATACTGAAACTTAACAATGCTGACCATAACTTTATATATGGTTTTCTGCCGTTGTTCAATGCTTTTAATAAGCCACTGCGCGGCCCTGATCTTTTCGGTCAGGTAGTTGCGGGTTATGGCATTGGCTTCGTTGCGCCGCCCCGCGACCTCCTGGTAGTAACTGTTGACCGCAAGCCGGGGCAGACGTTCATCGTTCAGGGAAACCACGAACTGACCATCCCTTTTATAGACAAAGACCTCGGGCACCACCACCGGACTGAGACCCAACTGATAACGAGCTCCGGGCTTGGGATCAAGGGTCAGAATCAAACGCACGGCCGCCAGCACCTTCTCCTCATCAATCTGCAGGTGACGGGCAATTTTACGATAATTCTTGGTTTTCAGCTGGACCAGATAATCCTCGACAATCCGCCGATTCAAATCCGTGTCGAGGCCCAGATGTTCCATCTGACAAAGCAGACACTCCTCAAGCGAACGCGCCGCGACCCCAACCGGATCAAACTGTTGAATTCGGCGCAAAACCTTTTCGACCCGGGCTTCGGAGCAGGAAAGCCGGGCCGCCAGCTCGGCA
Source organism: Pseudomonadota bacterium (assembly GCA_011049115.1). Classification (NCBI taxonomy): domain Bacteria; kingdom Pseudomonadati; phylum Pseudomonadota; species Pseudomonadota bacterium. The sequence continues at coordinate 15,000 of DSCM01000132.1, read as the reverse complement.
ACCGTGGTTTCCAGATAACCGTCGTCATCAAGGCTGTAGATGATGTCCTCGCCGATCTGCTGATCCAGAACATCGAAATCCGGGGTCAACTGCAACTGCCAGAGAAGATAGTCAACCAAGGTATCCGGTTTAGTCAGGTTGTAGTCCCAGGCCGGCCGCTCCTCTCCTTCAAAACCGGACCGACCGCTGCTGCCGATGCCGCGCTGCTCGAAATACGGCTGCCAGTCGGCTTCCTTCAGGGCTTCTTTCATTTCCGGCCGGCTTTCCGAATCAAGACTTTCCCTCAAAAAACGTTCGTCCTGTTCGTGTTGACGCTGTTCCGCCTGCTCGAAAGCCTCCGGGCCCCGTTCTCCCAGCTCCTCGAGAACGGGATTGGTGACCATCTCCTGACCGACCATTTCCAGAAGTTCCACCTGGTTCAATTGCAGGAGTTTAATCGCCTGTTGCAACTGGGGGGTCAGGGCCAACTGATGCGTCTGGGTCAGGCGAATATTCTGGCTAAGAGAAATTGGCATAGAAAAAGAAAAGGTCCACCGCGCGAGCTTGAAAAGGAACGTTTATGAGCAATTATCGTACCTTGAAGTATAGTAAAGAGAGAGAGGAAATACAAGGGGAAAATAGAGCGCGAAGACAATCTAAAACAAGGTCCCGGACTTAAAGGCGGAAATCATCACCGAGATAAATCTTGCGGGCTCGGGGGCTGGCGATCACGGTTTGCGGATCACCCTCTTCGAGAATGCCACCCTGATCCATGATGTAGGCGTGGTCACAGATTTTAAGCGTTTCACGAACATTATGATCGGAAATCAGCACCCCGATGCCCTGGCCTTTAAGCTCGGCGATGATCCGCTGAATATCATTGACGGCCAGCGGGTCGATGCCGGCAAAAGGTTCATCGAGAAGAATAAATTTAGGCTCCAGCACCAGGGCCCGGGCAATTTCGACCCGGCGGCGTTCTCCCCCGGAAACCGTGTAAGCCCGATTGTGACGAATCTTTTCCAGGCCGAAACGCTGCAGCATCAGTTCCAGGCGCTGACGTTCGACCTTCGGACTTAATCCCAAAGTCTGAATAATGGCCAGCAGGTTATCGGCGACCGTCAACTTGCGGAAAACCGAGGCCTCCTGGGGCAGATAACTGATACCCCGCCGGGCCCGGAGGGGCAGGGTCATGCCGATAAGATCATGATCATCGAGCAGCAGAGCGCCGTAGTCGGGCTTGACAAGCCCGACTACCATGTAAAAAGTCGTGGTCTTGCCGGCTCCGTTCGGACCCAGCAGCCCCACAATCCGGCCCGATTCAAGTTCCAGAGAAACCCGGTCCACCACCAAGCGACCCTGATAACTCTTTGTCAGTTCGCGCGCTACCAGACGGCTCTGATTCATGGCTCCCCCAAAAGCCCGCGCTGGCCTGGGAAAATCGTTGTCTTGACCCGTTGCTGCGCTCCGCTTTTGACCACACTGCGCTCTTCATCAAGAAAAAAAAGAATTTCCTCTCCCGCGATCACATTGCGACCGTCATCGAGGGTGGGTTCGCCGGACAGGATAATTTTGCGTTCACCGGCAAAATAATGCATTCGCCGACAGAGCGCCTTTTTCCCCTCCAGTCGAATCACCACCTTCGCACCGGTGGCAATAACCTCCTCCAGACGCTGTTCCTCACCGGCAAAGACAAGCTTCAGTTTTTCCGCGTGCAGCTCGGTCTCCGCCTGGCGGGCGACAACCTTGCCGGAAAACAGCGCCTCTTTCTTTTTCTGGTCGAAATCCAGCTGATCAGCCACGATATCAATCGGCGCCTTGTTCTTGCTGAGGAAAAGAGCGTTGGGCGCGATCGGCTCCGCCGCTCCGGCCCAGGCACCGCCAAAACCTGTCAAGCCCAGAAAAAAGATAACTCGCCAAAGCATATTTTTCATCATCAACTCTCTTTAAGTCTGATGCGGGAATCAGCCCCGCAACCCCAAGGCGGCATCGCGATCATTACGGTTTTTGCGCCTTTTCGATATCGACCCGGGAGCGACGTTTTCGTTTTTCCCGGGTGCCGGAAACCATGCCGCCGTCGGTCCCCGGAGTGGTGGTCAGTTCAGACGCGGGCGCCACCAGCGGCGGGTCGGCGGGCACCGGCGCGGCGGCGCCCGGACGAAGATGAGCCTGCACCCGCCCCTGCATCCGCAACTTTTGCCCCGGCAGATCGATCACCGCGCTATCGGCGCTGATATCGAGTTTTTCGCTCTCGACAAAAATCTTTCCGGGAGCTTGAATTTCCTCCTCCGCCTCGCGATAACACAGACGTTCGGTCGTGATCTGAAACTGCTGGCTGACAACCCGAATCCGCCCCTCAAGTTCCATATCCCCGCTGGCCACAACATAAAACCCCCGCTCGGCTTCAATCCCGGTATCACTCTCCAGTTTGCCCTCGGCAAAGAGTCGGGCCTTGATCTCTTCCAGACGAATTTCTTCCGCGCCCTTGAGCCGCCGGGCCCGGGCCGCGCTCAGCTCCCACTTTTTCAACCCCGCCCGGCTGTGAGCGTAACGAACATTTTCCAGTTCGAATTCCAGGTGTCGGGCCAGCTCGGGCAACAGCTCGGGCAAGCGGCCGGAATCTCGCGCCAGTCTGAACCCCAAATAGGCCCCGACCGCCACCAGAAGCAAGAGCGCCAACAACATGATCAGGATTTTTTTTTTCAAGAAACCATGTCCGACTATTTTTTCAGATACGCGGCCAACGCCGGTTCCCAGGTCCCCTGAACCCGCATGATCAGACAGCAGAGTTCACGCACCGCGCCGCGACCTCCGGGCCGGCTTGAACGCCAGGCCACCAGCGGGAACAGCTCAGGGTCGGCATCCGCCACCGTAGCCGCGAGACCGACCCGAGTCAGAACCGGAATATCGACCACGTCATCACCGACATAAGCGATTTCGTGATCCTTCAGACGAAGCCGCTTTTTAAGCTGCCGATAAGCCAGCAGTTTGTCATAGCAGCGTTGAAAAACAATTTCAATCCCAAGCTCCGCCGCCCGACGACTGACCACCGGAGAGCTCCGTCCGGTCAACAGGGCCGGAGTAACGCCGCTGCGCTTGAGCATTTTCAGGCCGTGGCCGTCTCGCACATCGAACTGCTTGCTCTCAGCACCATTACTGTCGATAATAATCCGGCCATCGGTCAGCACCCCGTCCACATCCATGATCAGGGCCTTGAGAGGAAGAATCTTTTCCTTGAGTTTACTATCCATTGTTTTGTTTCAACTCATAAACCACGGTTGATTGATAATTACGGGGCGGGAAAATCGTGCCGGGACGACAAGCTTCGACTAAACCACACCGGCGCGAAGCAGGTCGTGCAAATGGAGAATACCAACCGGTTTAAGCCCGGTTTCAACTTCTTCGGCCACGACAAACAACGAGGTGATTTTCAGCTCTTCCATCTTTTTCAGGGCCGTGACCGCCAGTTCGCCGGCAACAATCGTCTTGGGCCCGCGGGTCATCACCTGGCTGACCGGCAGCGTCAGCGGGTTGAGATACCGGGTCAGCAGACGGCGCAGATCGCCATCGGTGACCACCCCGAGCAGGAACCCGCGCGCGTCACCGATACCGGTCACGCCCAACCCCTTGCCGGTCATTTCGAAAAGCGCTTCCTTGACCGTCACCTGATCGCCGACCAGAGGAATACGTTCACCCTGATGCATGATATCGGACACTCGCAGCAGCAAACGGCGCCCCAGCGCGCCGCCGGGATGACGCAGGGCGAAATCATCGGCGCTGAAACCTTTGACCGCCAGCAGAGCCACGGCCAGGGCGTCGCCGAGAGCCAGGGTCACCGTGGTGCTCGCGGTCGGAGCCAGACCCAGCGGACAGGCTTCGCGGTTGATCGAGATATCCAGCACCAGATCGCTGTTCTGGGCCAGTTCACTGGCCGGATTACCGGTCATGGCCAACAACGGCAAGCCCTGCCGTTTCAAGGCCGGAATGATTTTCAAAAGTTCCTCGGTGCTGCCGCTGTAGGAAATGGCCAGCACCAGATCGTTTTTCCCCAGGACTCCGAGATCACCGTGCAGGCCTTCGGTCGGGTGCAGAAACAGCGCCGGCGTGCCGGTGCTGGCCAGGGTGGCGGCAATCTTACGGCAGATAATCCCCGACTTGCCGATGCCGGTGACCACGACCTTGCCCTGACAGGCGGCGAGCCGGCCTACCGCCAGAACAAAGTTTTCGTCAAGCCGGAGTTCAAGCTCGTGCAGAGCCGCGGCCTCCACTGCCACCGCCCGCCGCCCCTCGGCGATGATTTGCGCGGATTCAAGCATTGGTCGTTTTATGTTCCCCATCTGTTTAGACGAAATTATGCGCCGGTCGCCCGCCGGATGGCCAGGAGACGGGCCAGCAGGGCTTCTAGTTCATGCAGCGGCAACGAGTTGGCGCCGTCGCAAAGGGCTCGATCGGGATCAGGATGAACCTCCATAAACAGAGCGTCGGCCCCGGCGGCCACTGCGGCGGCGGCGAGAACCGGAATCATGGCCCGGTCGCCGCCGGAAACCAGACCCTGCGCCGCCGGCAGTTGCACTGAATGGGTGGCGTCGAAAACCACCGGGCAACCGCAAGCCGCCAGCAGCGGCAGCGAACGAAAATCAACCACCAGATTGTTGTAGCCGAAGGTGGAGCCGCGCTCGGTCAGCAGAATGCGCCGGTTACCGGTACTCGCGACCTTGTCCACTGCCTGGCGCATGTCGCCCGGAGCCATGAACTGACCCTTCTTGATATTGACCACCCGACCGCTGGCCCCGGCCGCGACCAGCAAATCGGTCTGACGGCAAAGAAAAGCGGGAATCTGAATAATATCGACCACCGCGGCCACCGGCCCGACCTGTTCAACGGCATGGACATCGGTGGTCAGCGGCAGGCCGAAACGCTCCTTGACTGCGGCCAGAATTTCCAGGCCTCGATCCAGTCCGGGCCCGCGATACGAATTAACGCTGCTGCGGTTGGCTTTATCAAAAGAAGCTTTGAAAATATAAGGCAACCCCAAGCGTTCGCAGATCGCGGACGTGGTCTCAGCGATGCCGAAGGCTCCGTCCCGGCTTTCCAGGACACAGGGACCGGCAAGCAGCACCAGGCCGGCGCCGGGACCGCCGATCGTGATCTGCGAATTAATCTCCACCGCCGTCATTCGCGGCCTCGATTTTCAACCGCGGCCTTGATAAAGGCGACAAACAAAGGATGCGGACACATCGGCTTGGAGGTAAATTCAGGATGAAACTGGCAGCCGAGATACCAGGGATGGTCCTGCAATTCGATAATTTCAACCAGATCATGATGCACATGGACGCCGGTCACCTTCAGCCCTCCTTCTTCAAGAACGGCCCGGTAGGCGTTGTTGAACTCATAGCGATGACGATGGCGTTCGGAGATTTCGGCCTGACGCTGGTAGGCCTGCCAGGCGAAAGAGCCTTCCTGCAGTCGGCAGGGATGAGCCCCCAGACGCATGGTGCCGCCTTTGTCGCTGTTTTCATTCTGTGTAAAGACTTGGCTGCCGTCGGCGCTGCGCCATTCCTTGAGCAGGTCGAAAACCGGAGCCTGGGTCGCGGGATTGAATTCGGCGCTGTTGGCATCGCCAAGCCCGGCCACGCTGCGGGCGAACTCAACCGCCATCAACTGCATGCCGAGACAGATGCCGAACAACGGCACCCTGCGGCGCCGGGCAAAGCCGGCGGCCGCGATTTTACCTTCAACCCCCCGCGTACCGAACCCCCCGGGAATCAGAAAACCATCAACCCCGGCAAAACGCCGCGCCAGAGCCTCGTCACTGAGACCAACCAGCTCCTCGGCATCAACATAATCAAGCTCGACCTTGACATCGTTGGCGATGCCGCCATGGGCCAGGGCCTCGTTCAGGCTTTTATAGGATTCGGTCAAGGCAATATACTTACCCACCACCCCGATCGTCACCGACCCGGCCGCCGGGGCCTTGATCTTACGCACGATCTCGCGCCAGGATTCAAGCCGCGGGGCCCCGGTCCAGATATTAAGCAAGGCAACAACCTTGTCATCCACGCCCTCTTCATGCAGGGCCATCGGACATTCATAAATGCTGTCGACATCGCGCGCCGTAAAGACGGCATCGGCGCTGGTATTGCAGAAAAGCGAGATTTTCGCCTTGATCTCGGCCGAGAGCTCGCGATCGGCCCGACAGAGAATGATATCGGGCTGAATCCCGATCTGGCGCAGTTCCCTGACGCTGTGCTGGGTCGGCTTGGTCTTGAGCTCGCCCGCGGTCTTGATATAAGGCACCAGGGTCAGATGAATATACAGAACATTGCGGGGCCCGACATCGTAGCGAAACTGGCGAATGGCCTCGAGAAAAGGTTGGCTCTCGATATCGCCGACGGTGCCGCCGATCTCGACGATGGCGACATCGATATTGTCGGCCCATTGCCGAATGCAGTTCTTGATTTCGTTGGTGATGTGCGGAATCACCTGCACCGTGCCGCCGAGATAGTCTCCCCGGCGTTCCTTGGAAATCACCTGGTCATAAATCTTGCCGGAGGTATAGTTGCTGTGCCGGGTCAACCGGGTCCGGGTAAAACGTTCGTAGTGGCCCAGGTCAAGATCGGTTTCCGCGCCGTCGTCGGTGACAAAAACCTCGCCGTGCTGAAAGGGACTCATGGTTCCGGGATCGACATTGAGATAGGGATCAAGTTTCTGCATTCCGACCGTCAGGTTGCGGGCTTCCAGCAGAGCCCCCAGAGAGGCGGCGGCCAGACCTTTACCCAGCGAGGAGATAACCCCGCCGGTGACAAAAATATACTTGGGTTTCAAGCGCAATTCCTTAATTTTTTTTAAAGTTTTTCGTTACAAGACACTGCTTTGCCGATAAAATGCTTCTGCAGACGCCAGCCTTCGGCAAAATGGTTGGCGGCCGCGGCCGCGGTTATTTCATTATAGCCGGCTTCACTGCCGGCGACCGGCCGGAGACTGTCGTAAAGCATGAACGGGACCGGCGCGGCGGTATGGGTTTTGAGACGAATCGGAGTCGGATGATCGGGCAGGACCAGAATCCGATGGCCTGGAAATTTTCGGGCCAGACCTTCGAGCAGGGGCCCCAGCAGGCGCTGGTCAAGATCGCCGATCGCCTGTAATTTCTTCTCCAGGCTGCCCTCATGCGAGGATTCGTCGGGGGATTCGACATGCAGGTAGACAAAATCATGCCCGGCCAGAGCCCGCAGGGCGAAAGCCGCCTTGTTTTCGTAATTGGTATCAAGATAACCGGTCGCTCCCGGCACCTCGATGACCTCCATGCCGGCCAGCAGTCCGATACCCTTGATCAGATCGACCGCCGAAATCACCGCTCCCGAAACCCCGTAAAGCTCCTTGAAGGAATCGAGCCGGGGCCGTTTTCCCTGCCCCCAGAGCCAGATTGAATTGGCGGTTTCCTCGCCCCGATCCAGCCTTTCCCGGAATTTGGGCAGGCCATGAATAATCATCTGCGACGAGGTCATCAGGTTGAGCAGCAGCGAACCATAATCGGCGGGCAGATGATCAACCACCTCCTGACCGATGATATCATGCGGCGGCGCCAGGCTGACCCGGGCAAGCTCAGGCGGACAGTTGCGGATCAGCAACAGATGCCGATAGCTGACTCCGGGGAAAAATTCAATCTGCGGGGTCTTGAGTTCGCGATTAAGGGCCGCGATAATCTCGTGGGCATCAGCCGTGCTGATATGCCCGGCGGAAAAATCGTGCATAAAACCGCGGGCCTGATAATGCAGGATATTGACCAGATTACAGCGAAAAACGACATCGTCGGGACCCAGTTCCAGCCCCATGCTGGCGGCCTCCAGCGGGGCCCGGCCGGTATAATAGTCGGCCGGAGCATAGCCGAAAACCGAAAGATTGGCGACATCGCTGCCTGCTGGAAAACCTTCCGGCACGGTCACGGCGGTCCCCAGTTCGGAAACTTCAGCCAGACGATCAAAATTAGGCGTAGACGCGGCCTGCAACGGCGTGCGCCCATCCAGCTCGGCCAGGGGCTCATCCGCCATGCCGTCACCCAGCAGAACGACATATTTATAGTTTTCGGTCATTTTCCAGATCCTTAAAGGGGGAAAGATTTCTGCACCGTCACCTGATTACCGGCTTCGTTATAATTGAATTCGTCAAAAAAATTGCCCGCCAGAATAATGCCGCGACCGTGCGGTTTGAACAGATTTTCCGGATTCCTGGGATCCGGCAGGCAACGCCAGTCAAAACCCGGCCCCTGGTCTCTGATCACGCAGGCAAAACTTTCGGCGTCGATGCCGACCTCAATGGTCACCCGACGCCCGCTGAAACGCGGCTCCCCGGCCCGCTGTTTCAGAAAAACCAGGTAATCCGCCCTCTGCTTAAGCTCGGATTCAAGCTCAAGATTGCCATGCTCAATGGCATTGACAATCAACTCATGCAAACCCATGCGAATCCCGGGCAGCTGATTGCGGGGAATCCGGCAGGCGAGTTTGGCTTCGTCGATCAGAACCCGAATCAGGGGCTGAACCAGATCGATATCATTGGTAATTTCAAAAAGCAGGGTCTTTCTAACCAGGTAGCCATACAGCTGTTCCGCCTTTCGCCCCGCGTCGGCCAGCAAGCGCACCTTGCCGATCGATGAACTGAGCTCCCTGATCCCGAAAGGTTTTTCAAAAAAATCCATGGCCCCCTGCTTCAGAGCCTGAAGGATCTCTTTTTTGGTGCCGTGGCCCGAGGTCACGATAAAAGGGGTGTCGGGAAAGTCCTGACTCGCCAGGCGCATGAATTCCAGACCGTCAAGACGGGGCATCTTGATATCGGTGATCACGAGCAGGACATCATCGTGCCGGGCGCGCAGGGCCTCAAAAGCCTCCCGGCCGTCGCCGTAACTGTCGGGAACCAGATTTTCGCGCAGGACGATGCGCTCCAGAAGGTCACGAACCGCCCTTTCATCATCCACGATCACTACCCGATTCCGGATCATAAGCAGCCCTGTCCGCGATTACCGCCCGGCCGTGATTACTTTCCGGCGCCGCGCAGATCGTCAAGAGTAAACAGCGATTCCAGTTTGAGACCAGCCTGGGCGAGCAGTTCCGCCCCGCCTTCAAGTCGATCAACCATCGTCAGGGTCATGACCACGTTCAGATTATGCGCCCGGGCCCGCTCCACCGCCTTGAGCAGGGAACCGCCGCTGGTCACGACATCCTCGACGATCGCCACCGGATCTCCCGCCGCCAGGTTCTTGTCCCCTTCCAACCAGAGTTGTTTGCCGTGCCCCTTGGGTTCCTTGCGAATCAGAAAAGCATGCAGGGGATCATTCTTCAGGGCGCTGATCACGCTGATCGCCGCGACAATCGGGTCGGCCCCCATGGTCAAACCGCCGACCCCCTTGACCGGGACGCCGGCGGCTCTGATCCTCTCATAAAAAAGCTGTCCGACCAGAAAGGCGCCCCGGGCGTGACAGCTGGTCTGTTTGCCGTCTATGTAAAAGTTACTTTTTCTTCCGGAAGTCAGGGTTACCTCCCGTTCTTCATAGGAAAGACGATGTAAAAGTTTAAGCAGCTCTTCCCGGTAAGTCATCATACGTCCGCGCCCGCCTCAAAATCCCAGAATATGAAGTTAAAAACTCAAACTATTCAAGCTCTCCATGATCTTCGGGGAACACGCTCCCGATTTCCTGACGGAAACCAGGTCATGTCTTTCGAAGATCCCAGCCCATCCCGATCTTCAGGGAACAGCATACCGATTTCTTGACGGAAATCAGGTCGTCATCGCAAGATCCTGACGTTCCCGGTTAAATATGAGTTTATAAACGCATGGCTGAAGAGTGACAAAAGCAGCAACTTTTGTACGGGGTAATCGTTCTCTTGTCAAGTAAATACAGCCCACCGGCAAAACGACGGGCCAAAGCCGGCTTGACAGTTTGTCGTGAATATGGTTATCTCCGGCATGCTGAAGGAACATTCAACCATCGTCCGCCGCACGGCGATTCTCATAGATCTGCTATTGCTGGCCGCAACCTTCTGGGGAGCCTTCTACCTGCGCTTTCAGCGCCCTCCCGGGTCAGAAGACTGGAATGACTACGGCTGGATCACCATCGTTTTCATTCCGGTGCTGCTTTTCAACCTTTACCGCGCCGGGCTGTATCACAAACTTCGCTATCTGACGCTCACCCAAATCAGCCGGCGCCTGGCCGCCGCCTTCGGCGTGGTCCTGGCCCTGGCCGCGGCGATCCTGTTCTTAAGTCACGCGACGCACTACAGCCGCCTATTACTGCTCTATTTTACCGGCCTTTCCCTGCTCATCCTCGGCACGCTCAAACTTGCCCTCAAAATCATTCTCGATCGGCTTCGCGCCAAAGGCGCCAATTATCGTTCGGCGCTGTTAATCGGCAGCGGAGAAAAGCTGAAACAGCTGCAAACGATTTTTCATCCCGGCAACCCCTACGGCCTGAAAATCGCCGGCGTCATCGACCTCAATCACAGTACCCAGCCGCTGCTCTTCGCCAAGGCCATGATTGAAAACATCGTCGACGAAATCTATTTCGCCCTGCCCCGCAAACCGCAGAGCCCCGCCATCGACCCCTATCTGGAACTGGCCGAAGCCGCCGGCAAAACCTGCAAGATAATCCTCAATATCAACGAGAACCGCATCAGTAAATGCGAATTCGCCCGGCTGGCGGAGCTGCCCATGGTGGTGCTGCACCCGGTCACCCTGGACCCGGATCAGTTGCTGCTCAAAAGAGCCCTCGATTTAGGCGGAGCCGTGGTCGGCATGCTGATCAACCTGGCGCTGTTTCCCCTGATTGCCGCGGCCATCAAACTCGATTCACCGGGACCGATTTTTTTCGTCCAGACCCGGGCGGGTCAGAACGGCAGGCTTTTCCAGCTTTATAAATATCGCACCATGTATCAGGGCGCCGAAGCCCTGCAACAGGAACTGATGGCGCAAAACGAACTGAACGGCGCCGTCTTCAAGCTCACCAACGACCCCCGCATCACCCGGGTCGGCCGCTGCTTAAGGAAAACCAGTCTGGACGAACTGCCGCAATTCTGGAATGTCCTGACCGGCGACATGAGTCTGGTCGGCACGCGCCCGCCAACCCCGGACGAAGTCGAAAAATACGATCTTCGCCACCATCGCCGCCTCTCCATGAAGCCCGGCATCACCGGCCTCTGGCAGGTTTCAGGCCGCAACCAAATCACCGATTTCGACCAGATCGTGGCGCTGGACACCGACTACATCGACCGCTGGTCGCTCTGGCTGGACTGCAGGATTCTGGGTAAAACCTTCCTGGTGATCTGGAGCGGGAAATAGGGTTTCGCTATCCGGAAAGCGCGCTCCTTACTCGCCGGAATCCACCACCGGAAAAAACCCAAGGTTCCGGATGCGAAGGGGGCGACGATGAAAACGTGATTGTCTTCATGGCAACCCCCAAATCCCTGGCATCGTTGCCTTGTCCCAGAGCAAGCGGATTGAAAGTCCTGGCCACCCTGGTTTTAATCACGATTTCCCGACCCTCGATTCCCGGCAGATGATAGGTCAGCGGCTGCCAGCCGGGATGAAAAAAACAACGCCGGTCAATCTCCACGCCATCGACCGACAAGCGGAATTCCAGCCCCTTTTCCGGATCGATATTGGCAGGATTTACATAGATCGGAATACCTAAGAAATCCCCGGTCGCCGGTATTTTGGTGGAAAAATAACGGCCGACCCAGCGCACCGCCTCGCCGTCCCATTTCTCGAAAGCGTAGGCGCCATACTCGGTCGCCGCCCTGAAGTCACGCCAGCGCTGCAAACCGCCGACCGACATGATAAGCAGCAAAATCAGACTCAGGATAATTTCACGCCGACGCGCGAAACCGGTTTCCACATCTTCCTCGGCCGGCAAGGAAGGCAGGCAACGCACCGCCTGGGACATCATCATCCAGAAACAAAATTGCTGAGACGACAGAAGCAGGGGATGACCACCAAGACGGCAACCAAGGTTACCCTTTTCTTTTGCAGGGAGCGCAGAGTTCCGGCGAGCGCGAACAGATACAACCCCAGCACGCTGCCGGCGGAATGAAGATCCTCGAACGGGCTATGCAGGGCCTGATGGCTGATCAGGTTCCTGGTCGTCGGCAGGGAGAAGAAGCCCTGAATCAGGACGAAGATGAAAATAGTGGAAAGATGCAGGACGAACGCCGCCTGAAAATATTTTCGTGAAACCTGCTCCCGGCCTTTACTTTCGTGCAGATAGATACGAAAAAAAGCGAGCCCCTGCAAAAAAATCGCGGCTCCCTCAATATCCCAGAAACGATCCAACTGACCGGCGGAAACCCGGTGGCTCAGGGCCCGCCAGGCTTCCGCCGGCGGGTATTGCAGCAGGGTCGTCAGCAGCGACAAGACCACCATCAGGCCCAGCCAGTCAACCAAGCGCTCCAGCTCTGAAGCAACGGGCCGCTCTTCGACGCGGGCAAAGCCAAAACCAACCCCCGGCAACCAGGCCAGATAGATACCGGCAAAGCTTAACTCCAACAAAGACAGCGCCGGCATAATCCCCAGCATTTTCAATCCTTGCAGCAGAGGAAGCAGCGCGAAAAAAACCGACAAGGTCAGAAGGGGATTACGACGGGTCGCCAGCGAAAAGGCCAGCGTTATCAGCGCGGCCGCCAGGGCCTGAGAGAAAGGAACGAAAAAAAACCCGACCACCAGCGAACGCAGAGCCAGGAGATAAAAGGAAAACAGAAATAAACATCGAATAACGACAGACAAATCAACCTCTTTTCCACAAACCGCGAATCACATCGATCACCCGTTGCTGATCGCCGGGTTCCTCAGCGCAAGTGAATGTCCCCGATTTCGGCTTGGACCCAGTTTTCCGATTTGACAAAAACCCTGGCATGACGTATCATACAGTCAAAACAACCCGTCACTCATAAAAGAGTATCAGAATGAACACAAAACTTACATTACGCCTCGATGACCATCTCATAGAATCCGTGAAAGAATATTCTGCAAAAACAGAAAAATCGGTTTCTAAAATAGTCTCTGATTTTTTTGAAATCATCAAGAATGAGAAACTAAAGAAAGACTACACGGTCAGTCCGGCGGTAAAATCGTTAAGAGGTATCCTCGATAAATCGAAATTTTCTGCAACCGACTACAAAGATTATCTTGAAAAAAAATATCTATGAAAGCGCTCTTTGATACAAATACAATTCTCGACCTTCTTCTCGACAGAAAACCATTTTCGGATCCCGCATCATACCTTATAGCGTCAGTAGAGCGCTCTGAAATAAATGGTTATATCTGCGCCACCACCGTAACAACAATCTATTACATCCTGTCAAAACAACTGGACAAAAACCGCACAGAGAAACACATCAACACCATCCTGTCCCTCTTTGAAATAGCGCCGGTGAACCGATCAGTACTAGAAAGCGCCCTGGCAGCAAAATTCAGTGATTTCGAAGACGCAGTCATACATGAATCCGCTCTTCATGCCGGGGTCGAATACATAATAACAAGAGACATCAAGGGATTTAAAAAAGCCGGAATTCCAGCGTTCTCCCCGATGGAATTTTTAAGCATGCTTGAAGCTCTTGACTAAAAATTAGGTGTCCCCAATTTCGCCTTCCAAATTAATACAAAAAACCAAAACTCCATAATGGGATCTCTTTGGGGGCTCCGACCTCCATGTCATCCCGCACAATATAGGCGGAATCCAGACCTTTTATCTGTCTTCCGGTTTTACCGGAACCTCCAACCTCAAAAACCAAAGTATCGTCAACCATGAAATCCGCCCGGTCATGGTAGTGGGTTTGATGTTTATAACTCAACTGCGAGACAAAAAAACTTTCTCGCAGACTGCCGATATCGGGGTCGGCGCATAGAACCTGAAAGAGATTCGGGTTATGAAGTAACAGCTTATCCGGTTTATTGACGGTTCTCATTCCTATGGCCCCTCGAATCTGGTGCAGCAGAGAAGCTTTGGCCATCAGGGATAAATATTTTGAAACCGTGGGCCACGAAGTCCCGATTGCCGTACTTAATTTCGTCTTGTTCAGCTCCACCGGCGGGGTTGAACACAGCATGTAGAGAAGTTTTTTCAACTTATCCAGCTTGCTTGCTTCGATATTGAAGAGGGCGGGCAGATCTGATTCTATGGTCAGATTTATCATCTCAAGCAGTTTCGCCGGGTAATTTTCGATCGACTCAAGATAGAAGGGATAGGCGCCATATTTAATATATTGCAAAAAATACTCTATCGGACGAATCCTGGCCGCAATTTCCATTGAGAACGCCAAGTGATTTTTAACCAGGTCTGCCAATGTAACAACGGCGAAGGTGGAGGCCGTCTCAATCTCCAGAAACTCCCGGAAAGAGAGAGCGGGCAACCGGTACATGGCGACCCGGCGAGAAAGGTCGGCTGATTCGTGGTCTAAGCGAATAGCTGAAGAACCTGAAAAAAAAACTTGCAGGGCAAAAGTATCTCGAATCGCTTTCAGATGGCCGGCAAACCCTCTTAGTTTATGGATCTCATCCAACAGGAGAAGTTTGCCGCCTTCCTGAAAAAAACCTTGCGCCAGATCATACAGATTGACCCCGGCCATGGCCGGGTGATCACAGGAAACATACAGGATCTTTTCCGCCGGCAACCCCGACCGACGTGCGTATTGTCGCATCAGGGTCGTTTTGCCGGACCCTCTGGCCCCCTTAAGCCCGATAAGAGGCTCTTTGATATCAATTTCAGCGAGCAGGAAACGTGCGTAGGTTTCAATGGGACGAGACAGAGTAAAGGCAGAGGCCTGGCGGATAATGTTGGGGATCATGACATAATCCTGAATTTACAATTAATAAGCTTTGATATAAAAAGGACTTTATATCAAAATGATTTCAATGTAAGCAAGGGCATGTAAAGCATTTTGTGTAAACGGTCCGGGTTTGAGTTGTCAGTAAACCGGTAACCGGCCTTCAAATATGATTGAGAATTGGTTCAGGGCCGCCCTCCAGTCCCTGATCGGCATCGTC
>DSCM01000131.1 GCA_011049115.1 Pseudomonadota bacterium | reverse complement strand
TGCTCTGACAGCAAGGCAGTTTTACAGGGTAGCTGCGCCCTAAATTTGAGAAAGAGCACCTAAAACGGTCTGGTAGAGTAAATTTTGAGCGCCGAGGCACTTAAAATTGAAAAATCAAATACAGAAAAGGTCGCTGTGGGTGGTCAATTTTCCGTAATCACTAGCTCTTTAACTGATCAATTTTAGAGTATCACAACCAGATAATCCCAGCCGTTGTAGGATTCCTTGAAATTGGCGTTATCGATACTGCCGGTCTGATACATAAAATCCCAGTTGCAAAAGAATGAGCCGACGTTCGCCTGGCCGTCACATCCCAGGGTAAAAAGATCAAGCTCATAATTATTGTTAAACTTCTTGAGCTGATAATTCTGGGAAGTGATGGTCGCATAAGTGGCGGGGTCACTCCGATCGGAATCTCCTTTAAAATAAACCCCGAACAGCCCGACTCCGGCCTGCGGCGCCGGCTTAAAGTTTACCCGACCGTAGCAGGCATCGAGATCCTGAACCTCGGAATCAGGATCTTTGACTTCATCCCGATATGGCCGCAGCCAGGCGAACTGCAGATCGCAGGAGCCGGCGGAAAAATCAGAGCTAACCCCCATGATGGTTTCAGACCAGAAAAACGGATTGACGTTAAAAGGCTGCAGACCCAGGCGCAGCCGGCTTTACCGGAGACCCAGGGCAATTGAAAATCGGTGTACAGCCAACGGGTTTCGGTATTAACCGCGTCCCCGGAATAAGAACCCCCAAGACTGGCGCCCGGTCCGCCGGGCTTGCCGAACTCCAACCCTCCGACTTCAAAAGCCCAGACCCCCTTGACCCGACCGTCGTTGCTGGCGGCATCAACCCAAAAACGATAGCGCACCTCCCCCCAGCTTTCCGGAGAATTGCCGTCCTTCAGAACTCCCTTTTCGCCATCGAGCCAGTCATTATGATTGGTGTAGATGGTAAACCGGTTGTCAAAATCTCCCTTGACTCTGATTTCCGCGCCCCCGGCCACGTTCAGCAGCAGACAAAAAACCAACAGCGAAAGCCAGAATTTGTTTCTCATTGATTTACCCTCTCAAGACAGGCGGCCCCGCAACCAGGCAAATGCCGAGCAGATACCACCATTAATGATAAAATCACCATATCAAGATGACTGAATTCCTTACAAGTTCAGAAGGTTATAAGCCATATAACATGAATTTCGCAAAACGAAAAACCTTTCACTGGACTTTTCACAAAACTGACGCCCACCCAGGAAGCCACCGTTTACCGGCCTTCTCCAACCCAGGTATTCCAACCATTAACAGAAAAATCCCTACCGACAAAATCCGGTTGCGGATTGCGAAACTAGAATATCCACCCGGAAACCGAGACGGACAGGCGGTAAAGGGAAATCTTGTTGAGGGTTTTCGAGGGTTTCAGCGAAATCTTTTGCGGATTTTTGCCGGGGCGAAGGGCTCGCCCCGGCGGAAAAACTTTATTTGTGACTTAACGCGGTGCACAGCACATAGGCGGCCTGCAGAGCTTCAGTCGGACACAGGGGAAAACATTCTTTACAGTTCCAGCATTCACGGGCCGCGATTTCGGGTACGAAGCAGATTTCCTTGCGCGTGCCGCGATCAACAAAGCCAACCGCGTGTTTCTGTTTAACCTCGGCGCAATAACGCACACATAGGCCGCAGTGAATGCAAAAGGAAGCCTCTTTCGCAAAACGGTTGCGATCCGCCCCATACTCCCGCTCGAGTTCTTCCAGGACAAAGGAATCCGGAGCATGAGCGAGATAAAGCTCAACAATCATTTTGCGGATACGATCCACCTTCTCGGTCCGGGTCCGAACCATCAGACCCGGTTCCACCGGATAAACGCAAGCCGCCACCAGCTTTTTCCAGCCCTTGATTTCAATCTCCACCGTACACAGACGGCAGCTGCCGAAAGGTTCGAGTTTCTCATGGTAGCAAAGCGTCGGAATCCTGATTCCGGCCGCCAGAGCCGCTTCCAGAACCGTCATTCCTTCCCGGGCTTTAACTTCCCGGCCATCAATTTCTAAAATGATTTCACGCATCACTCTTGGCCTTTCTGGTTATGGATCTCTCAGCTTCCGGCAACGGCGCGGGCACCGGCACCCCGGAAATTCTGGTAACCGCGGCAAAACGCGAGGGACAGACTTCAAGACAGGTCCCGCACTTGGTGCACTTATCCTGATCAATGACATGAATCTGATTCTTCCCGCCGCTGATGGCCTCGGCCGGGCATTTTCGCCGGCAACTGCCGCAGGCCTGACATTTCTCCGGGTCGATATAAAAGGCGATCAGGGCCTTGCAGGAGAGGGCCGGACAGCGTTTTTCCGCTATATGGGCCTCGTATTCATCGCGGAAATAACGCAAGGTGCTGAGAAAGGGATTGGGCGCACTCTGGCCGAGAGCACAGAGCGCGGCTTCCTTGGCGGTCTCGGAAAGCTCCTGCAACAACTCAAGATCGCCCTCCTTACCTTTGCCCTGCGTGATATTGGTCAGAATCTTCACCATCTGGCGCAGCCCTTCCCGGCAGGGAACACATTTGCCGCAGGACTCATCGGTTAAAAATTCAATGAAATAACGAGCGACATCGACCATGCAGGTGTCTTCATCCATGACGATCATGCCGCCGGACCCCATCATCGAACCAACCTTGGCCAACTCATCGAAACCAACCTCAAGATCGAGCAGACTTTCCGGAATACAGCCCCCCGAAGGGCCGCCGGTCTGCACCGCCTTAAACCGCTTATTTCCGGGAATCCCGCCACCAATTTTAAAAATGATATCCCGCAGGGTCATCCCCATCGGCACCTCGACCAGACCGGTATTGGTGATCTTACCGACCAGGGAAAAGATCTTGGTACCCTTGCTGCTTTCGGTGCCGTATTGCCGGAACCAGTCCGCCCCGCGATTGATAATCAGCGGCACGTTGGCCCAGGTTTCGACGTTATTGAGTACGCTGGGACGATTCCACAGTCCTTTGATATTGGAGCGGATATACTTAGGCCGGGGTTCTCCGACCCGTCCTTCGAGCGCGGTCATCAGCGCGGTTGACTCACCACAGACAAAAGCCCCGGCCCCCTGATGCACTATGACTTTGAAACTGAAATCCGAACCCAGGATGTTCTCCCCGAGAAAACCGTAGGCCTCTGCCTTCTCGATGGCGAGCAGGACATTGGCGACCGCCAGGGGATATTCCTGCCGAACATAGATATAACCTTCACGCGCCCCGACGGCATAGGCGCCCAGCGCCAGACCTTCGAGAATACAATGGGGATTGCCTTCAAGCAGACTGCGGTCCATGTAGGCCCCGGGATCACCCTCATCCGCGTTGACAATCACATACTTAATCGGTTCAGGAGCATCACGGGAACCTTCCCATTTACGCCCGGCGGGGAAACCGCCGCCGCCCCGACCTCGCAGGCTAGACTTCTTGATCTCTTCAAGCACATCACTGCCGCTCATCGTGGACAAAGCCTTGGCCAGGGCGGCATAACCGCCGACCGCCAAATAGTCATCGATGCTTTTGGGATCAAGCTTGACGTTGTCTCCGAAAACCAGGCGCTGCTGATGCTTGTAGAAAGGGATTTCCTCCTCATGAATTATTTTTTCCCCGGTTCCAGGCTCGGTGTAAAGCAGCCGTTCCACAATCTGTTTGTCCCTGAGGGTCTTGGAAACCACTTCCGGAACATCCTCGGGTTTGATCCGAAAATAGCAGATCCCTTCCGGGTTACAGATAATAATCGGCCCCCGTTCACAATAACCGTGGCAGCCGGTGCGACGCAACTCGACCCTCTCGTTCAACCCCAGAGCCTCAATTTCGTGCTTGAGAGCGACCGCGACCTCGGCGCTGCCTGAAGCCAGACAGGCGGAACCGGAACAAAGCGTGATTGAGGTTTTCGCGGAATCCCTGGCTGCCAGGATTCTCGCCCGAAAAGTTTCCAGTTCCAGCGGTGAATTAATTTGTGACATAATTTTACCTAGTTATAATGCTTTAAGACGTCGGCCGTCTCGGCGGTCGTCATCTTGCCGTGGGTTTTACCGTCAATTTCCAAAACCGGCCCCAGCGCACAGCAACCCAGACAATTAACCGTCTCCAGACTGTATTTCAGGTCTAGATCGGTTTCCCCCGGCCTGATTCCGGTGAGTTCCTGCAGGGTATCAAGAATACGCGCCGCGCCACGCACGTGACAGGCGGTACCCATACAGACATTGACGCGGTGACGACCCTTGGGAACCAGGCTGAAGGCCTTGTAGAAAGTGGCGATATGCTGAATCCTGGTCAACGGCACCGCGAGCTTTTCCGCAACCCGCGCCAACACCCTCTGCGGCAACCAGTGATGTTCGCTCTGAATCTCCAGCAAAACCTGAATCAGGGAGCTCGCTTGTCCATGATGCCTGGCAATGATCTGATCTATTCTTTCGTTATCCATAAATATCATCCTGAACTCAATGGGCTTACGCTTTAAGCACGCAGGTAGCAGTTTCCACCTTCATCATACCTGATCAGACCCTGCCGCGAGGACTCCCCGATATAACGAGACACCGCCGAAGGGCTGAGACCAAGCAGACTTGAGATTTCACCGGTGGAAAGCGGTTGTTCATTGAGCAGCAACATCATCTCGCTGACTGAAAGTTTATCGGCAATCAGCTCGCTGAACAAGATGTCGGTCTGAGGATCGGTAAAGAAATCATGGTACGCAGCTTCAGATTTGACCGGTACCCGCAGACGTTCACGCTCAACCAGTTTGATGTAGGGCACCAGCTTACGCACCGCTTCCAGTTTCAAGCCCAGAGCCTTGTCGTCAAGCCCCTCGCTTTTACCCAAAGGACCAAGTCCTTTGATCTGCCGGGAAAAATCGTCGCAAGTTTCCGCCAGCAGCCCCCCGTCGGCCCCGGACATAAACTCAATCCGCAGACGTTCCGGGTTAAGCCCGATATGACGCATGATCTTTCCGGCAATCCGGACCGTACTGTAGGCATCATAATTGCCATGTGTGGTATAGTTGCATTCGTCGAGCTTGCAGCCGCCGACAAAAACCCCGTCCTGACCATTGGCAAAAGCCTTGAAAATAAACTCAAGATCCACACGTCCGGAACACATCAGCCGGATAAACTTGATATCACTTGTATATTGTTGTCTGGAAACTCCAGCCAGGTCAGCTGCCCCGTAGGCTCACCAGTGACAGACAAAACCCAGAATCTTCGGTTTGAACTCCAGTCCTGCACTCATTAACAACCTCCCTAAGCTAAAAAGCCTTTAGATGGCGGCGGCGATCTGCTGCATGATCTCATCGCGACTGATCGCCGCATCAATCTGACTGATAATCTCCTGATCGGTGAAATGCTTTAAAACAATCGCATGGGTCGGACACTTGGCGTTACAGAGGCCATCCCCTTTACAGAGTACCGGATTGACCCGGGCCTTGCGTCCTTTTAAGGTTTCCACAAAAGTGATCGCGTCATAAGTACAAGCCGTGATACAGGCGCCACAGGAAACACAGTCATCTTCCCGCACCTCGCAAACCGAACCAGAAGCCGTAACCGTGTCGTTGGCCAGCAGGGTCAGGACACGACCGGCCGCCCCGTAGGCCTGGTTGATGGTTTCCTGAAAATGCTTGGGATAATGCGCCGTCCCGCAGAGATAAACCCCGTCGGCGGCAAATTCGACCGGTTTCAGTTTGACATGAGCTTCCTTGAAAAAATTATCGGGACTCAAGGTTACCTTGAAAAGACCGGCAATTTCCTTGGTATCGGCAGCCGGTAGCACCGCCGCCGCCAGCGAAACAACATCAACATCAAGTTCGAGACATTTGCCCAGTACCGGGTCTGGTACCGTCACTCGCAAACGCGAAGCGCCGCCCTCCGACACCGCTTCGACCAGCGGCTCGCCCCCGGGCTCATAGCGAATGAACATCACCCCCCGCTCCGCTGCCTCGCGGTAAAAATCTTCACGTAAACCATAGCTTCGCATATCCCGGAAAATAATGTAAATCGCCATTTCCGGGTTAAGTTCCTTGAGGTGCAGGGCATTTTTCAAAGCGTGACTGCAGCAGACCCGGCTGCAGTAATTACGCTCCTCATTACGGCAACCGACACATTGAATCAGGACCAGGCTCGCAGCCTGAGTAACCCGCTCATCACCCCGGGCAATCGCCTCGCCCAGCTCCAAATGGGTAAACACCTGATCGTTTTCGCCGTACAGATATTCCTGCGGCTGGTATTCCTGAGCCCCGATCGCCAAGACCGAAGCCCCATGTTCGACCGCCTTGACCCGACCTTCACTTTTTATCGTGGTAATAAAATTGCCGACATAGCCGGTCACGCTGAGGATTCTGGCTTCGTGAGAAATCTGAATCAGCGGATTTTGGTAAACTCGACGAATCAGATCCCGCAGATGGCTCTGCACATCCAGACCTTCCAGGGTCCGGGCCAGGCGGCGCGCCACTCCACCAAGCTCCTTTTCCTTTTCCACCAGATAAACCGGATGCCCCTGCGCGGCAATCGACAGGGCGCAGGTCATTCCCGCCAGCCCTCCGCCGACCACCAGCGCGGCCTTGTTGACCGCCAGATCGAATTCCTGCAGGGGTTCCAAATGCCGAGTCCGAGCCACCGACATGCGCACGATATCCCGGGCCTTGGCGGTGGCTTCATCCTTTTGTTTGGCATGCACCCAGGAACAGTGTTCACGAATATTGGCCATGTCGCAATAGTACTGGTTGAGTCCGGCTTCCCGTAAGGTGTCGCGGAACAATGGTTCCAGGGTCCGGGGCGAACAGGCGGCGATCACCACTCGGTTAAGCCCCTTTTCCCGGGCCAAATCGGTAATCTCCCTGGCCGAGTTGGTGGCGCAGGAAAAAAGCTGTTGCTTGGCGTAAACGACACCGGGCAGGGTCAGGGCATAGGCGACGGTTTCGGGAACATTGACGACACTGGAGATATTGGCGCCGCAATGGCAGACAAACACACCGATACGCGGTTCTTCGCCGGAGACATCGCGCTCTTCCGGATAAACCCGCTCCCGCGTCAGCTTGCCGCGCCGGTAATCCAGCAACTCTCCGCACTGGGACCCGGCTCCGCTGGCCGTAAAAACCGACTCGGGAATATCCGTGGGGCCCTGAAAAGCGCCGCTGACAAAGATTCCGGGACGGTTGGTGGCCACGGGATTGACCCCGCTGGAGGGGCTGAAACCATGGTGATTGAGTTCAATCTGAAATTTGGCGGCCAACTCTTTTACCTGCGCCGGTGGGTTCAGACCAACCGCCAGAACCACCATGTCGAACGCCTCCTCCTTAACCCCATCGGCAAAGGTGGAATATCGAATCACGACATTCTTACTCTCCGGCAGCTCCCGGTCAAGCGAAACATAGCTGCGAATGAAACGGGTGCCGGGCAGGTTTTCGGCCCGCTGGAAATAGCGTTCAAAATCCTTGCCGAAGGCGCGGATATCATTATGAAAAACCGTACACTCGACAGTGGCGTCATGATCCTTGGTCAGAATAACCTGTTTCTGGGTATAGGTACAGCAGACTCCGGAACAGTAACTGTTTTCACCCGGAGTCATCCGCCGCGAACCAACGCACTGAATCCAGGCGATTTTTTTCGGGTGTTTTTTATCGGAATGCCTGAGCACCTGCCCTTCGTAAGGACCGGTCGAGGAAAGCAAGCGTTCATAGTCCATACTCGTGACCACGTTCGCGAAACGACCGTAGCCATACTCATCATTGACCCGGGGATCAAAGGGCTCGATGCCGACCGCCAGAATAATCGCCCCGACATTGATTTCGGTTTTTTTCGGCCGCTGCCGGAAATCTATCGCATCCGCCTGACAAACCCCGCGGCAGATATCGCATTTTTTCTCTTTCAGGTACAGACAGCTTTCATCGATATAGGCAACCAGGGGAATCGCCTGGGAAAAATAAACATGGACCGCTTTGTTTTGGGAAATGCCCTGATTGAATTTATCCGGATAACTGACCGGACAGTATTCGACGCAGGTACCGCAACCGGTACATTTGTCTTCGGTGATATAGCGGGGCCTGGTTTTCAGGACGACCTTGAAATCGCCGGCGTCACCCTCAACCCCGTCAACCTCGGTAAATGTCAGAACCTCGATGTTTGGATGCCGGCCGACCTCGACCAGTTTAGGTGAGAGTATTCACATCGAGCAATCGTTAGTGGGAAAGGTCTTGTCCAGCTGAGACATATGGCCGCCGATACTCGGCCCTTTCTCAACTAGATAGACCTTGAATCCGGCCTTGGCCAGATCAAGCGAGGCCTGAATACCGCTGACTCCGCCGCCGACGATCAACACGTCCCCAAAACTGTTCAGTCTCGGGAAATCGCCATACAGCTGCAAAACTTCGGTTGGCAATACTTCGTTTTTCACACTCAATCTCCTTGGCATGAGAACTAAATCACGTCGCTGATTATTTCGGCAAGATCCTTGATCTCAAGCTGATTGTCGGGATCCAGGCTCAAGCGGCTCTCCTCGAAATTGGTAATACAATAGGGACAGGCGGTCGCCAGCACCTCGGCGCCGACCGTCTGAGCCTGTTTGACCCGAAGATCGGAGAATCTTTCCGCCTTGGCGGTTTCCATCCAGATCCGGCCGCCGCCGCCGCCGCAGCACAGGCTGTCGGCGCGATTATCGGCCATTTCCACCAGCTCAAGGCCGGCTACCCGACCCAGCAGGGTGCGAGGCTCCTCATAGATATTATTATGCCGGCCCAGATAGCAGGGATCATGATAGGTGACCTTGCGAGCATAGACACCACCGACCGTCAGCCGGCCCGCAAGGATCAATTCTTCGAGATATTGGGCCAGATGCACAATCTCGAAATGAACCATGAATTCGGGATACTCGTTCTTCAGGGTATGGTAGCAATGCGGCGATGACACCAGGATGCGTTTGACCCCGCTGTCGATGAAGGTTTTGATATTATCCGTGGCCAGGCGGCGAAAAACCTCTTCATCACCGGTTTTGCGGATACTCTCCCCACAACAACTTTCTCGGGCTCCGAGAATGCCGAAGTCAACTCCAGCCTTATCGAGAATCCTGGCGGTGGCCACCGCCACCTTTTTAAGCCGTGCGTCATAGCTCAGATAACAGCCGACAAAGTAAAGGATTTCCATCCCCGCGGCAAAGGGCTTGACCGGCAGTCCCCTGGCCCAGTCGCCCCGTTTCTGACGATCCTCGTTCAGGGGATTGCCGTCCCCGGCCAGGCTGCCGCTCATTGTCCGCACGGGCTTTACCGAAGCAGGAAAGACCTGATACTGCGTCGCAAGCCGCCGTAGCGACACTCCGAGTTCAATCTGCCTGACCTGGCGGGGGCACTGCAGCATGCAGCGCCCGCAGGTCGTACAGCGCCAGAAGCTGTCGCCTTCGATATCGGTCAGGCCGAAAGCGGCCTCCCGAATAACCTTGCGCATGCTGAAGGTTATGACCCGGTTCCAGGGACAGACGGCGTCACATTTGCCGCACTGGTAACAGAGCTTAAAGGTCTCGCCGCCGGCTTCTTTTATTTCATCTACGATTTCACTGAATGGGGCTACAGTTTCCACTGTTTAAAAATCCTCAATTCTCTAACGCGGACGTTACCCGCATCAAGCGTTCCCGTCAGAGTTTTTCCCGAGTTTTCCAAACCGGAAAACAACCCGCACAGCACCCTAATGCGAGAGCGTATCCCGCAATCCAAGCGGGCTTTATCGGCCCGCACCTGACGGCCCTTTCACTGGTCGCAAACCAGCACTCTTATCGATTCTTTCTCTTGTTTTTTCTGACTGAACATAAACTGATCAGGTCCTAATCTTTGCAAGAGAGACGGGCCAGGGCTTCCCGTAACTTTTCCAGACCGAATTTATCGGCCAAGGCTTCCAGGCCGACTTCCAGATCCGCCGGGCGGTCCTGATCCTCGACCAGCTCTTCACGCTCTTCGTAGACCAGGGCGTCAGCCAAACACCATCTGACACACAGCGGCCCTCCCTCCTCGCCTTCACACATGTCGCATTTGAGCGGCAGGCCTGAATTCGGTTCCTTAAATTCCTCGCGCGAGGGACAAGAAGCCCGGCAGAAGGAACATTCATCATATTCCTTACCGTCAATTATGTACTTGTCGCGACCGGCGCATTCGGCCACCGTGTACTCCCCGGCCAGAACCGGGACATAGATATCTCTTAAGGGATCGCGGATAATCCGAATCCGGGAACGGGCCGGATTATTGCTACTGTATTTCGGAGAAGCATGCGCGGCGGAACAGATCACCTCGCAGGCCCGGCAGCCGTTGCATTTATCAACATCAATGCTGATGGTCTTGACGATTTTTGTTTTCTGGGCGGCGGTCACGGTAGTCATTCCCCCTGCTCCTTTGCGGTTGCGGTCGAATCCGCTTCACTCTCGGTCAAAATTCCCCGCGCGATAAAATCCTCGCCGACGTAGTCCAAGGAAAGCTCGGCCAGGCTCTCTTTCGTGGGAATGCCGTCATTATTCCAGCCCTTCAGTTTGTAGTACTCATCCAACAGCTGGGCTTCAAGTTCTGGAAATCTTTTCTTCCAATGGTTCTCCGGCGGTTTTTCATCACTGCGACGCATACCCCGCCGAATATTAATGGCCCGGACCAGGGTGCGATAGCGCTTGGCGGCCAGGGTCAGTTTGTCCTTGTCCATGGCAATGCCGGCGCCGGACTCAATAAACTTGGGATAATTGTGAATATGATAGGGCGGTTTGAGCGGAAACGATGACAACCCGGCACACACGCCGAGAGCATCGTCGATGTAATGCATCCGCTCCTGCCAGTCGACGATATCGCAGCACATCGGCACCGTCGGGTAAAAAGGCATGGAGTTTTCTCCGCGGGGCTCCCAATCGAGCAGGTATTGTTTGAAACGATCATCGGGAACCTGAATCCAGTCGGCGACGAACGCTTCCCGCTCCTCACGGGTCATAAAGGGTGTCTGGGGAAACTGTCCTTCAATCTGGGTGATATTCATTTTCTCGCCGGTCGCGTACATGAGAAAATAGATGGGATTGAGCATCGACAATTTCAAAGGCAGCTGTTCGGTTTTCTTGATATTATTGTGCGCATAGGCCTCGGCCCCCTTGCCGATTCTCTGCGCCGCCCAGTAAGTGCCGTCGGCCAGGAGATCTCCGATCCCTTCACGTCTGACTATCTTATCAAGCAGCCAGTAAAAGCGCCCTTCGTTATCGGCCGGCATACCTGGAAAATCACTCTCCGAGAGAATCCCGTTTTCAAGCAGTTCCAAGGCAAAGGCCATGACCTGCGGAGTGGAGAAACCATCGAGACCGTACTCGGTTGCCCGCTGGGCGATACGCAGACCGAATTCAAGATCGGAAAAAGCCGCCATGGTATAGGTCAGTTTGGAAAAACATTTCATCATGTAGGTCGGCAGCCCCGGCAGGGAAATCGTGGCCCCGCATTTCATCGGACAGTTATAGCAGCTGATCAGCCGGGTCCGGGAACTTTCCAGGGTTTCGGTCCAGGTCTCGGCAATTTCATCGTTCCAGAAATCCTTGCGCCGGATCCGCGAATTACCCCACATAAAGTTCTCGGTATGCCACTTCTCGTCGTGAACCTTCATTTCCTGGGGCGAACCGAGCCCGGCAAGAATCGGCATGACCCCGGGAATCGGATTACCTTCGCGATGTTTAATATATTCCAGAACCTCGTTGCAGAGACCAAGAAATTTTTCGGGTTCGGCAATATTGATATCTTTGGTGCCCCGCACGACAATCGCCTTGACCCCTTTAGCACCCATCACCGCACCGATACCGCCGCGACTGGCGCTGGAACGACCCTGCTCAATCGAGGCGTAATAAACCCGGTTCTCGCCGGCCAGGCCGATGGCCGCGACCTGGGCTTTCGGCTCGCCCAGTTCCTTTTTGATCATCTCCGCGGTTTCAATCGCGCCTTTGCCCCGCAGATGGGAGGCGTCACGGATTTCGACCTTGTCGTTCTTAATCCACAGGTAAACCAGGCCGGGCGCCTTGCCCCGCAAAACCACCTTGTCATAGCCGGCGTATTTGAGCTCCGGGGCCCAGAAACCACCCATCATGGAAAAAGCCATCAGTCTGGTCTGGGGGGAAATGGTGCTGACAATGGTCCGGTTGCAACCGGTGGCCGGCGTGCCGCACAATAGTCCGGCACTGAAAATCAACAGGTTCTCCGGGTCAAAGGCCTCGACTTCAGGGGGCACCCGGTCCCAGAGCAGTTTCGCATTGGTTCCCAGACCGCCGAGATACAGCTCGGTTTCCTTTGGATCGGTCGCGACCTTTTCAATATTGCCCCGGGTCAGATCAATTTCTAAATTAAATCCAGTCTCTGCGTACCTCATTCTCTACCTCTTAAGTTTCAAGCAGCAAAATGACCGTCCCCGCTCTCCAGTTCTGTCTGGCGGCGCGACCCTCATCATAATATTATTAAAACCGTAACAGGTTTCTTACCCCGTGCGGCTCATTTCAAAATTTATGCCAGGCTCGGAAAATGCTCTCCGCGGCTACGACACGGTTAAGAAACAGCGCCTGCGGCCGGAAAGCCGGCAAGTTACTCCATCTCCATCAACTCGAGTAGAGGCCCCATCAAAGCCGCGGCCATCTGATTTTTTTAACCGGTCAATGATAGAAAATCACCGTTTCTTCCGCCCGTCGCACCACGCCAAAAGATGTGAATATTTTCTTTAAATCATTTACAAAGCCCCATCGACTTGATATATTGGCTGTATATAATGAATCTGACGATTCCTTCAGGACCAAGTTTGCAAACCCTTACATGAGGCAGGTATGAAACCGAAAACCAATGCAGGATATTCAGCCCTTCCACTGCTGTTTCTGATTCTTAGCTGGGTCTTCGCCCTGCCCGGCCACGGGTTCGGCGCCGATCCCCCTGCAGAAAACACCGGCCGCAGCGTTCGTTATGTCGGTTCAGAAAGCTGCGTCGGCTGTCACCTCGAAGAATATGACAGTTTTACCAAAAAATCCAAGAAAGCCCATTCCTATCAAAAGCTCATTCCCCTCAAGGATAAACTGACCGCCGCCGAATTCGCCGAATGCTGCGCCTGACACACGACCGGCTCCGGCAAGCCCGGCGGCTTTGTTTCTTTTGAGAAAACCCCGCAAATGAGCAATCTCGGCTGCGAAAGCTGCCATGGTCCCGGCGGCGCGCACATTGAAAGCGAAGACAGCAGTGATATCATCGCCAAGATTGACGTTACCTCCTGTACGCACTGTCACAACAGTGAACGGGTGGAAGCTTTCAATTTCAAACCATTGCTCTATGGAGGGGCCCATTGATCTACAAACGGAAGAGCCTGCAATTTAAAATAACCGTCAGCCTGATCCTGCCTTTTACCTTGGTTATCGGCCTGCTGGTCACCATCAATTCCCTGGACCAGAGAAAGTCACTGATGCACGAAGCCGGGTAATCCGCCGCCCGCCTGTCGAAGGCGATCTACAACGGCATCAAGGGCACGATGGCGGTCAATGACAGCCGGACCATCAACCATCTCATCGAGACCATTGACGAGGAAATGCCCGAGGTCGAAATCTTCATTTTCGATTTCCGCAAGGAGATCAGCTATACCACCGACAAAGCCCGGCTCGACTCATCCCTGACCAAGATCGTTCATAACCCTGATTTCGCGGCGGCCATTGACCTTGGCCTGCAGAATGGCCGAAGCAACGACGCAACCTTCCTGGAATGGATCGATGACACCCCCCGCATCGGCACCATCCTGCCGATCGTCAATGAGCCCGCATGCTTTCATTGTCACGGCCGCAGCCATTCGGTTCTCGGCGGCATCGTGGTCCGCCAGAACGTGCAGGCTGCCTACGCCACCAGCACCGCCCTGCTGCGAAAAAGCATCCTTATCGGAACCGGCTGCGCCCTGATCTCGGTTTTTCTGGTCTACCTGCTGATTACCTGCCAGGTGATCAAACCGATCCGGCAGCTGACCGAAAGCCTGACAGAAGGAGCCAGCCAAGTGGCCGGGGCCGCCGGAGAGGTTTCTTCCACCAGTCAGGTGCTGGCCGAAGGCTCCTCACGCCAGGCCGAAGACCTGCAGAACACCCGTGGGGCCTTTACCGGGGTCTCGGAAAAATCCCGCGAGAACACCGAACATGCCCTCAATGCCAACCAGCTGGTTGAGACCACCCTGCAGATGATCGCCGGGGTGCGTGAGTCAATGGCGGAACTGGGTAATTCCATGACCCAGATCAAAAACGCCAGTCTGGACACGCAGAAAATCATTAAAACCATTGATGAAATTGCCTTTCAGACCAACCTGCTGGCCTTGAACGCCGCGGTCGAAGCGGCCCGGGCCGGAGAAGCGGGAGCCGGATTTGCCGTGGTCGCCGATGAGGTCCGCAAGCTCGCCGGCCACTCCGCCAATGCCGCTCGCGAAACCTCGCAGCTACTTGAAGAGACCATGGAAAAGGTAAATCACGGCGACACCGTGACCCACCGCACGAATGAAGGTTTCAAGGAGGTTGACGCAAACTCGGTCAAAACCGGGGAGCTGATCAAGGAGATCAGCCGGAACTCGGCCGATCAGAACCAGGCGATCGCAAATATCGGCGGATCCCTGGACGAAATCGACCAGGTAACCCAGCAGAACGCGGCCAGCTCCGAAGAATCGGCGGCGGCGGCGGAAGAGCTCAACGCCCAGGCTGAAGAGATGAAATACCTGGTCTCGCGTTTTCAGGCAATTATCAACGGCGACTGACGGTTACGATAATTTTTCGGAATGCCGGACTTGACTAAAAAAAGTCCGCCCGAGTTTTCGGGCGGACTTTTTTTAATCGTTCTGGCCCATCTTAACGCAAGAGGAAGGCTACCAGGTGCCGAAGGCAATTCCCTGAGGATTGAGGGTTAAGGCCTGAATCTGATCGACGCTGTCATCCGCCGGATTGATAATGGTCAGCGTCCCTCCGGCATTGGAATTTGAACAGACCCACAACAGACCCTGAGCGTCAACCCCGAGATCCATGATATTGGTGCCGCCGGGAAAGGCCGCCAGCGGAGCCGCGTCAACCGCCCCGCTGGACGGATTAAAACCATAAAGGGCCGTATTCCCCCAGGAAACATAGGAAACGAAATAGCCCCGGGTCGCGGACACCACGGCAACGTTTCTGATATTGCCGTAGGGATGATTCGCGTCGTCGCCATCATCGACAACCATTTCGACTTGATAGGTCGCAGGATCAACCGCGACAATGCCGCCGCTGTATTCGGCCGGAGTCCCCGACCAGGAGCTGGCGTAACGGCCGACCCCCTGAACAAAAATTTTACCGGCCGCCGCGTTATAAACAATTTTCAGCGGATTTTTAATAGGCAGGGGGATACCGTGCAAACCTTCCGGACCGCCGCTCTGAGTATCAATCTCGGTATCCGTGGCGGTGTCAATAACCACCAGATACGGGGTATTGGTCGGCACAAAACCATTATCGGCATCCAGCCTTCCCAAAATCAAAAACAACTTGTCGCCGACGACCACGCCTTTGCTCATTTCCGGCAGGCCATCGCTGTCAGCGTAAGCCCCCAGATCGATCTCACCGATCTTGAATTCCGCTTCTTCTGTCGCCTGCGGATCAACCACCCACATTTTCGTGGAACCGTAACGCGGAATATAGGCCTTGGCCGAAGCCGAAGCCGTCGCCGGCACAAAGATCATAGACTGAGGATTACTGCTGCCGGCTTCATTCGGATCGAGGGTTGAATACTGCCAGAGCGGGGTCGCGGGGTCGGCCGCGGCGAATTTCGTCACATTATCGCCGTTAAAACACTCAATCCGATAGAAATAGGCCCCATCGGCCGCCATTCTGATATCGGAGATGGTCGGCAGCAGGTTTTGCTGAAAAGCACGCGGCTTCGCCACCTCAATCAGAGCATGGGCGCCGCTGCCGTAATCCGGAGCCGCGCAGGAAACCACGGCATACTGCGCCCGCGAAGGGGTAAAATTATCAACGTCGAGACTTGAATCGAACGCCGGCAGGCCGGCGTAAAAGCTGCCGCCGTTTTTC
Source organism: Pseudomonadota bacterium (assembly GCA_011049115.1). Classification (NCBI taxonomy): domain Bacteria; kingdom Pseudomonadati; phylum Pseudomonadota; species Pseudomonadota bacterium. The sequence continues at coordinate 19,805 of DSCM01000131.1, read as the reverse complement.
AAATCATCATAGGTGGAAAATGCCACAATACCGCTTTGGTCGGCGCTCAGTTGCAGGGAACCGCCGGTCATGCCGGCCAGCCCCCAGGTTCCGATAACCTCACCCAGATCAAAAACGGCACTGCCGCCGGCAGCCAGGCCGACAGAGTGACTGTGCCCGGCATCAATCCCGGCCTGGTCACGATAAGTCAGGGTTGCCGTCAACGGCTGATTACCGGGATTCGAGAGCATGAGCCGCATGCCCCACATATCATCCTGAGCCACGTGGGGAATATCGAGACGATTTTTCGGAATCTGAGTTCCCGGCACATCGTACATCACGGTCATCGCCTCGGCAAAAAGAAAACAAAGCCCGGTCAGAGGCTGATTCGAGACCACCTGAAAAGAACCGGTAATTTCATCAAGATCGCCGCCGATCACCGCCGCCTTCTGACCATAGGCGGGCAGCGCCCAGCTCTCCACCGCCCGCGTGACGCCGTACTGATCATTAATGACGATCTCAACCTCGGCTGCGGCCGCGGCCGTATTGGTCAGAGCCAGGCCCACCAGCTCACCCCGGCTGTCGGAAGCCGCAAAACGGGGATAGTAGTAGGCATAATCGGCCCAAGACGGGCCCGCCCCAGCCAGCAGCACTAAAACCAGCAGAGCCACTCCCGCCAACCGTCTCCGGCATGATTTTTTCATGATTTCAGTTCGCGCCATCGTAGTTCTCCTCTCACGTAAAGGTTACCTTGCTTAATCCAAAACCGATTACTCCAATAATCCAATCTCGACCTGACTTTCAGAAACCAGCATTCCCACATCCTCCCCCCGGAACGCCCCGGCCAGCGATCCTTAAAAGCGACAGCTCAGATTGCAGAAATATTCCTGTTCCGGCATCGGATAACCATTAAAGTCCTGATATTCGTCCCCGCCCAAGTTTTTTGCTTCAAGATTAAGCTGCCACTCGCGACCGGACAAGGCCAGGGTCAGGGTCAGGCCGCAGTTAAGCAGATTTTTCGCGGAGGCCGGCAGAAGATTGGCGGCATCATAATACATTCCGCTCTGGCCCTGATACTCCAGATAGCTCATCAGCCGGCCCCAGCGGTTTTCCAACCGCACCAGAAAACCTTCTTCCCAACGGCCAGGCAGCTCCCGCCCGCGGAAAGCTCCGATATCCCCGCGGTTCTCGCTCTTCTGCCAGGTGGCGTTGCCAAGCAGGCGAAAACCGACCCCCAGATTCAAGACCGCCCGCAGCTCCAGACCGTTGACTCGGGCGGCCGAGATATTTTCCGTATGACCAACCCCACGGGCATCGTAAACTCTGGCAATCAGATCGTCAATCCGGCTGTAAAAAAGCGCGCTTTCAAGTTCAATCCGACTCAGCCAGACAAAATTCAAAGGCAAGTCGAGATTAAGCCCGAGATCGTAATTCCGCCCCTTTTCAGGTTTCAGATCGGGATTGCCGACAATCAGACCGCGGTCCCCGAAAAGCTCATAAAACGAGGGCTCCCGGCCATAGGCGGCCCAGTTGGCCCGCAAAGTCAGTGGCCCCCACAAACGATAGCGCAGACCGAAAACCGGACTGATCAGATCGTGGCGCCGCCGATATCCGGGAATTGCGCTGCCATAATTGCCGACCGCGCTTTCAAGCCGGTCATCGTACCACTGATAATGACAGGCCGGGAGCAGAAGCAGACGCTGCTGAAAAAAATAGATGCTGTCCTGCAGGGCGGCGGCGACATAATGGCGACGACTGTCGCCTCGGGGCCGGTGCAGAAGAAGATCCTCGGTGGCATAGGTTTCACGCCCCGCTTCCAGGTTAAAGGAAAGAACCTGGCCTTCCATCGGCCATTCGACGAACAGAGACGCACCGTATTTTTTCGTTTGGTACTGATCATGCTGACGGCCGAGACCGATAATCCCCTGCACGTCATTGTAGGTTTCTTCCTTGTCGCCATAAAAAAGCTGGCTCGCCAGATTGAGTCTCCAGGAACTAACGTTATCGGCCTCCAGCCGAGCGCGAAAAAGATGATTCTCTGTCTGAAAATGAGTATCGGCGACCGCGCTGTTATTCCAGGTCGGCAGACGGCGGTCCTGGTTTAGATACTGTTCGGAAAGCTCCAGGCGCAGATCCTCACTGAAATAATAGCCGCCTTTCAGCAGCAGACTACGCCGGAACAGTTCATTGTTCTGCCGTTTTTCCCGGCGGTCATCGGCCGGATTCCAGGTTGTTCCGTTATCATTGTCGAATTTAAAATCATTGTCACTGCCCAAATATTCGGCCTGAGCCAGCAAATCGAAGTGTCCGGCCTGACGATGATGCAAAGCCGCCGCCAGGCGTTTACCGGCAAAGGACCCCAAACCGAAACCAAGACTGCCGCCGCTTCCCGAACCGCTGCGACGACTGCGAAGATTGATCACCCCGCCGAGACCGGAACGATTAAAATTAACCGGCGCGTTTCCCCGATAAATCTCGATCGCGACGAGATCATGCAGCGGCACCAGGGCCAGATTGACCCCGCCCCCGGACGCATCGTTAAGCAAAACGCCATCGAGATAGATATAAACCTGATCTCCGGAAGCCCCGCGCAGGGAAACCGATGCATAACCGCCAAGGCCGCCGGAGCCCCGCACCTGCACTCCGACTTCCTTGCCCAACAGTTCGCCGAGACTGGTAATGCCGGGATCGATATCGGCGAGATTGATAACCGTCGCAAACGAGGTCAGCTGAGCCGGATCGACATCCCCGGTGTGGAACTCGTCGCCCAGCGCGCTACTTTCAACCACGAGGTTATCCAGCCGCACCGGCGATTCGGCCGCCGCCAAGCCAAAGCCGCTCACCAGAATAAAAGCGGCAAACAACGCGGAAGCCGACCTCGGAAAAAAGGAAAGATCTTTTAACAAAGATCGGCGGCTCCGGCAAGCCGGCAACAGCGCTGACAACAACCAACTTTCTTGCAAAATCAACCCTCTTAAGTTCAGCTAAACCCGGAAAAACAAAAATCCCGAAAAGCCACAAAAACGGCTCTTCGGGATTTCCCTTTGCTAATCACGAAGTTCGACCCGGATACAGGTCTGTCATTCAACGCCGCACCACCGCCGCCGAATTTTATCCGGATCTTGTTTCAGAGCAGGTCTTCTGGCTTCCGGGTCAAACCTAACAACCGCACCTTCCCATGTGGTTCAGACTACCACACAGTGGCCTATCGCGGCTTTCGTAACCGGTTACAGCGGCGGGCCCGCAGCCGACTTACACGGCATTCCCTATTGTCATCGACCCGAAAAAAACCGGGCTGTCAAAGATGACTCCGAAACTTAAAAAAAATCAATATTCAATTACGGACCCCTATAGACGATCGTTCTTCTCCTGTCAAGCGCTTAAAAACCGGCCGCAAGCCGTCTCAGCCCCGGGCCAGTTCCGCCCGCAGCCAGGACAACCAGAGTTCCAGCCCCTCCCCGCTGCGGCAGGAGAGGGGAAAAATCTCTATCGCCGGATTCAGTCTCAGCACCCTTTCCCGCATCTTTTCCAGATTAAAATCGGAAAAAGGTAGATAATCCATTTTGTTGACCACCAGAACATCGCACAAAGAAAACATCAGCGGATATTTAAGCGGCTTATCGTCACCTTCGGGAACACTCAGAATCATCACATTTTTATGAGCCCCGGTATCAAATTCGGCCGGGCAGACCAGATTTCCGACATTTTCCAGAATAATCAGCTCAAAACCGGAACCGGCGAAACCAGCCAGCCCCTTTTCAACCATCGAGGCATCGACATGACAAAACCCCCCGGTCCGCAGTTGCACCGCTTCAACCCCGGCCCGAACCACGGTTTCAGCGTCGACCAGGGAATCGATATCCGCTTCGATCACGCCCAGTCTGATTTCGTCGGCCAGAGCGGCGATGGTGCTTAAAACCAGGCTGGTTTTGCCGGCGCCGGGAGAAGCCATTAGGTTAAGCAGCAGGGTTTTTTGTCGCCGCAAGCGCCGGCGCAGAGCCTCGGCCACCTTGCGATTGTCGGCAAAAAGCTCTTCCTTAACTTCGATCAGACGGATCGCGTCATTCATATGCCCTCCAGATTTTTGATAAAATAGCCCTGCCCGCGCAACAAACGGCAGTGATGGCCGGCGCAAGCCGGACAATAATTGCGGGCCTGCGCCCCACCGTCAAAAGCAAATTCAGCGCCGCAGTCGGCACAAGTCAGGGTCGCCGGCACCCGTTTGAGCAGGAGCCGGGCGCCAGCGGCCCGGCCGCCCCGGCTGAGATGGTCAAAATAACGCTGCAACCACTCATCTTCAAGCTCGCTCAAAGCCCCAACCTCAAGATGGACCGCAGTTACCCGCCGCAACCGATGCCGGGCGGCATGTTCCAGAACCACCTTCAGAATCTCGGTAATGACCGGAAGCTCGTGCATGGTTACAGTTTACCCCGTTCCCGGGCCATCTGCATAAAGGTTTGCACCATGGTTTCCGGAGGCACGATCTGTTTTTCAGGTTCTTTGCGACGCAGGCGCAAAGCCTCGAAGGAGCAAACCGGGACACAGACCCCGCAACCGATACAGCGCTCCGGATCAACCACGGCCTGGGCCTCGATGTGCAGCGCTTCCATATGACAGTGCTCGGCGCAAGCGCCGCAGGCCACGCAACGCTCGGCATCGACCTCGGCATAATAATTCGAACTGACCATGCGGGCCGGTTGCGGCATCTTTTTGATATTTTTCAGGACCTGACAACAGCAGCCGCAGCACATGCAGATATTGATCGGTTTCTGGGAATTGCTGGGCTGCAGAACCAAACCCGCATCCAGGCCCTTACCCATCAACACCAGCGCCTCTTCCTGGGAAACCGCCCGCCCCAGACCGTTTTCCTCATAGTAGAAAGCGGCCGCGCCGAAGGAAAAACAGGCCTCCATCGGGCTGTCGCAACCCGCGCCCACCATTTTCTGCTCCCGACGGCAGATGCAGGGAGCTACCACGATTTTACTCTGGCTTCTGATAATCCTTTCCGCCTCCTCGTAAGGCATCACCGCCGCTTCCGGATTCACGCTTTCCGCCACCGGAATCACGCGCAGCTGCTTGGTTTCCATGGCGGACCAGGTTTTTTCCATCAGGTAAGGCAGATATTCGTTAACATCGTGGATCAGATCCGCATTGAGATCATTGACATGGTATTCCCAGATACCGACGACGAACTGCGACGCCATGTAGAGCACAAGTTCATCCTTGCGCGAACGAAAAATCAACCCCTTGCCGGCCATCGTCTCCAGTTTTGCCGCCACCTCGTTTTCATCCGCGCCCAGCCGGCGAGCGATTCTGGCCGCCGGCTCCGGCATCATCCGCAAGCCCAGGGCGATAGCCGCTTCCTCCGGCGCGAAAAGCCGCCGCAGAATCCGCAATTCAACGCCGCTGGCGGTAGCGGGAAAACCCGCCGGCAGATTATCCAGATGACCGGCGAGTAGCCGATACACATCCATGGTTTCGCGCTCCGTTTCACTCATGACCAACCCCTTATTGTTTTGTTTTTATTGTCAGCGTTTGGCGCCTGTCGCCCTTGTCCGCCGAGGTCAGGATCCCCCAATTCTCTGGGCGCGGGCACCAGCTTGCGCTGTCGCGGGGAAACGGCGGCATCACTTACCGCCAGCCAACCAAGCATGCGAGACAAGCGCCATCGGCGATCTCCCAGGGCGTCACCTATACCATAGATTTAAATTTACACCAGAAAATTTTAATGGCTTCGTTCCCCTTCAACCTTCGTCGCTGCGGCTGACTTTCAGGTCCGCTGTCGGTCTCAGGTTTCTGGCGCATCGCCCGCAAAGCGGTTACTGCGCCATCCCGTTTTTTGCGCTTTTCAAGCGTGGTTACGAGTTTAGCTATCTCCTTAAGAGCCCTCCAGGTTCTGCAGAAAAAAGCCAGTCCTTCCTAAGCCCTTGACCCACGCGTTTTTTGTTGACCGCACCGCTATCGTTATTTTTACTTGACTTTGAATCGAATAAAACGTAGCTTGATTTTGAAAAAAGGACCTGAGACCTGTTGGTCAGAGGAGAAGTAAATGGCCCAGATCACTTTACACAACCATTCGGTCAACACAATCGGCGAGCTTCCCGCAATCGGCGCCAAGGCTCCGGACTTTGAGCTTTCCCGGGCCGACCTGAGTCTCGCCACGCTTAAGGATTTCAGCGGTCGGCGCCTGGTTCTCAACATTTTCCCCAGCATCGACACCGGAATCTGCGCCACTTCAGTCCGGCGTTTCAACGCGGCCGCGGCAAAACTCGACAACACCACGGTGCTTTGCATCTCGGCCGACCTGCCCTTTGCCCAGGCCCGTTTCTGCGGGGCTGAAGGTTTACACAACGTAATCACCCTGTCGGCCATGCGCGACCGCAAGTTCGGCGAGGATTACGGAGTGACCATGATTGACGGTCCGCTGGCCGGTCTTTTTTCCCGGGCAGTCGTGGTTACAAATGAGCAGGGAACGATAATCCACACCGAGCAGGTCCCGGAAATCGCCCAGGAACCCGACTATGACGCGGCTCTCGCCAAACTTGGCTGACCGTTATGAATCCGGACTGAAGACAACCGCCGCAAACCGGGGTCACCATAATTTCAGCCCCATCCAAGCCCGCCGGGAGAAAAAAAATGGACCAGCAACGCCTTGACGCCCTGGAAACCGCCTTAAGCAACGAGCTTAAGGAACGCGAATTCTACCTTGAACATGCGGCCCGCACCAGAAACCCCTTGGGCCGAACGATGTTTACCCGTATTGCCGACGAGGAACTGGAGCACTATCAGCGCCTGCGCGAACTGCAGAAAAAATGGCAACAGAATGAAAAATGGCCGCAAGACATTCCTCTGGTCGTGGCGGGCTCCAATCTGCAGGAAACCATGCATGGTTTCCTGGCCCGGGAAAAGTTCGAAGAAGCCGGGGACCAGGACGATCTGGAAGCCATCAGAACGGCCATTGAGTTTGAGCAAAACGGCGTCGCGTTTTACGAAAAAATGCGCGCGGCGGTAAGCGACCCACGGGAAAAGGATTTCTTCGCCCTGATGGCCGGCATTGAAGGCCAGCATCTCAAGTCACTGCTTTTGACCGAGGCTTTTTTTCTTGACCCGGCCCAGTGGTACCAGGAATACGAACACAGCGGCCTGGACGGCGCCTGATCTCAGCGGCGCACACTGGAAAAGACGCGGCGCCGACAAACAAACCCAAACAGATCATTCGCATGGTTGACACTACAGCTTACAGCACCTTAACGGCAAGTTTTACCAACCCCCCGCACCCGTTAAAACTCGGCCCACAAAGAAAAAGTGCAGTCTTGTTTTTTCGACTCCGGGCCATCCCGCAAAATCTTCCGACTTAATATTCTCGATATTTTACCGTGATGGCGCGAATATTGCTGACCCGTCGACCTTGTTCCTTTACGGAATAATCGCCATCAGGAAAACGATATTTGGAAGATGCTTCAAGTCCGCAGGGAAAACGCCGCGTTTTCCCTGGCCCGAGTGGTCTTTCCCAGGGATGGCTGAGCACCACGGATCGGGAAAAAGACATTAAGGAAAAGAATACGCCGACGTATCCTGGAATACACAATCGTAATTCCATGGCCGTTTCAACCTGCGGGCCGCGCTTTAAAAAACCCTGGCGTTTTTTGCGAACACTCTATCGAGGAGATCTTATGCCGCATGAGACTGCAGACAAAGACATCGACAACCGGCAGAACTTACCGGGCCCCGGCAAGACTCCCGGGGCCGGCGGTGAAAATTCACGATCCGAGCAACTGCACCGGAACCCCCTCAGGCTTCTGATTGTCGACGATTCCCGGCTGATCCGCACCGCGGTCAGAAGTACATTCGAGCAGGATTCCCGGATCAGGGTGGTGGGCGAAGCCGGCAACGGCAGGGAAGCATTAGAGATGATCCCCCAAATCAAACCCGATGTCGTCACCCTCGACATCAACATGCCGAAAATGGACGGCTTGCTGACCTTGAAGCATATCATGATCAAACATCCCACGCCCACGGTCATGCTCAGCTCCCTGACCAGGGAAGGCGCGACCAAAACCTTCGATGCCTTACGCTTCGGTGCCATCGATTTCATCGAAAAACCTTCCCGGTTCGGCGACGAGGCCCTGGCAACCCAACGACGACAACTTCGGGAAAAAATCATGCTGGTCGCAAACGTCAGAATTGAAAATGTACGACTGCTGCGATCAACCGCAACCAGTCCCGCCGCGGACCCGGCCAAAACCGACATTGAACACTATGTGGTTTTCGGAGCTTCCGAAGGCGGTTACGGCGCCCTTCTGAAAATCATTCCACGACTTAAACCGCAATGGCCGGCGACCTATCTGGCGGTTGTCCACGCCGACCCGTCCCATATTGACGCTTTTGCCGATTACCTGCACAAGCACAGCGCCATCAACGTGCAACGGGCCGTAAACGGGATTACCCTGCAAAACGGCACTTGCTATCTGGCGGCGGGATCCGAATACATAACCACGAGCCAGGAGCAGCAAGGTCTGAGCTTAAGAGTACACCCGTCTCCCTTTCCCGATCGGCGCGGTGCCATCAACATGCTGATGCTGTCGCTCTCTGAAATCATGCCACAACGCACAATCGGCATTATTCTTTCCGGACGGGAACAGGATGGGGCCGAGGGCGTGGCCGAAATCGCCCGGATGAAGGGGAAAGTCATCATTCAATCTCCCCACACCTGCCTGTTCAGGGAAATGCCCCAGGCCGCCATCTTGAAATGCAGCTCAGGCAAAGTCTTACCCGATGCCTATATCGCGGACGCGATAAAAACTTATTGCCAAACCCTTTAGAGAGAGGAACCAGCCATGTTGAAAAAGCTTAAACTCAGAGAAAAGTTCATGCTTCCCGGCACGCTCATGACCCTTGTGCCGCTTATGATTTTCGGATTTATCGCTATGCAGCAGAATCAGGCGATGCTCTCGGTGGCAACGGAAGAGAGTCTTGTCCTGGCCAAGGAAGGACTTGATCACAGCGTCAGGGGTTTCTATGAGATGTGCAAGGTCCAAAACGATCTACTGCAGGAAAATCTGCGGGACAATATGAATGTCCTGCAGAAACTGATCGAGAACGCGGGCGGCATTCAGCTCACCAATGAACCCGCGTCTTGGGAAGTTATCAATCAGGACAGCCAGGCCAAGTCCTCAGCCAGCCTGCCGAAAATGCTGATCGGAAACATCTGGCCGGGCATGACGGGCGATCCCCATCTAACCATTCCGGCAGTTGACGAGCTCCAGCCCCTGGTCGGCATCACGACCACCGTGATCTGCACCATCTATCAACGCATGAATAACAACGGCGACATGTTGCGCGTCGCCTCCAACATTCTTCAGGAAAACGGACGCCGCCGAATCGGAAGTTATATTCCCTCCAGCGTCGCCAACAAACCCGATCCCATGATAGAAACCATTCTTTCCGGCAGGACCTACCAGGGCCGAATCACCTTAAGGAATCAGTTCTACTTGACCCTAGCGGAACCCATCTTTGACCGAAACAAGCAGATTGTCGGCATGCTGGAAGTCGGAGTACCCCTGGAAAAGAATAAAACCCTGCGCCAAGCGGTCTATGGCATCAAAATCGGTAAAACCGGTTATGCCTGGGCACTGGACAGCAAGGGAAGATATATTATCTCGAAAGACGGAGTCCGTGACGGAGAAGATATTTCCGCCGCCCAAGACAGCAACGGCAAATTTTTCGTCAAGGAGATCGTTGCTATCGGCAAAGCCCAGAAACCGGGCGGAATCGGGGAAAGCTACTATTCATGGAAAAACCCCGGAGAGCCCGTGGCCCGCGCGAAGGTTTCCCGGATTATGTATTTTGCCCCCTGGGACTGGGTCATCGGCGTGGGTTCCTATGAAGATGAATTTTTAGCTTCAGCCACGTCTATCGGAGCGATCAACCGACAAAATCGGAATCTGCTCTGGGGCTTGCTCGCCGCCGCCTTTGTCGGGGCCTCGATCATCTGGCTTCTGGTTTCCCAGGGTATCGCCAATCCGATCCGTAAAATCGCAAACACGATTCATGCTTCAGCCCAGGAACGAAATCTGAGCGTCGTAGTTCCGGTCAGCAGCGGGGACGAACTCGGCACCATGGCCACAGAATTCAATGGCTTGATGAAAATCCTGAAGGAATCCTTCCTGACGATCATCAAATCTTCCAAGGCCGTGGCCGGATTATCGGATAATGTCGCGCAGCGGGCCGGCGCCAACCAGAAGCGCGCCGAAGATCAGGCTGAGCAGATGCGGATCGTACAACAGACGGTGGAAGACATGCGGGCCACAGCCAGGGATGTTGCCTCTGCGGCATTGCTGCAGAACGAGTCCGCCGACACCTCCAGCACAAAAACTGAACATATGATGCAGATCATGAAAACGGTTACGGAGGCCGCCGACAGCCAGACCAGGGATGCCGCCACGGCTATGGAGCGCGTCCAGGCCATGGGTGACACCGGCGACAAAGTCGTGCAGGCCACGCAAAAACAGGGTGAGCAGATCATCACCGCCGCCAAGTCCGTTACCGACATGGAAAAGTCAGTCCAGGAGTTGATCCGCATCACCTCCGAAGCCACCTTGCTGGCCAACAACGCCTTAAAAGCGGCCAACGAAGGCACCGAATCCGTGGCGGCCACGGTTGCGGGTATGCGGAACATCGCTGAATCGTCGGAACAGATCTCGGAAATCATCACCGTCATCACGGATATCGCCGAGCAGACCAACCTGCTTTCCCTGAATGCCGCCATTGAAGCGGCGCGGGCCGGGGTTCACGGCAAGGGTTTCGCCGTCGTCGCCGATGAAGTAGGTAAACTGGCACAGCGTTCTTCGGAAGCCGCCAAGGAAATCACCAAGCTGATCAGAGATTCCTCGGCCCAAGTTGAAACCGGAACCCGTCTTTCCGATCGAGCCCGGCTGGCACTGGATCAGATTGTTGCCGGCAGCGGCAATAGCTTGCAGGCCACCCAGAAGATCGTTCACAGCACGGAACAGATCGCGACCGGTATTCAAAACATCAATGCCATGATGGCAGGGCTCAACCAGCTGGCCCGGGAAATCGGGGAGATGGCCGGACAACAGGGCGAACGCCGGGCGACATCCATGGCGGCCCTTGCCACCCTGACGGAAAAAGCCGGCACCATTTCCGCACTGATCGAGAACGCGAACCAGGGGCTTAGCGAAGTCGGTCAGCAGATGAAAGAAATCGTAAAACGAAGCGAAGACAGCAGAAAGATGACCGACCTACAGGCGCAACGCTCGCAAAAGCTGGTGGAAATCATCGAAAAATCCACCGCGGACGCGCTGCAGACCAAGGAAGGCGCCGGAACGGTCGTGAAACTTGCCGACGGGTTGCAGAAGCTGTCCCATGTCATGACACAGCAAACCGAGCAGTTCAAGGTTTAGGAAGCGCTCCTGCGGTTTTAAAAATTACAGTTGGGTCAAAAAAATCCGGGGTATTTGGCGCCCCAGTCAGCCAAGTACTTACGGCGCAAGGATCAAGGCCTTCCGGCAACGTGGCGCCCAGGTAAAACTTCAAGGAGATTTTTGTCATGAAAGAACAGTACCCGAATCAGGAAATAAATCAGGAGGAAAATGACGGCCTCATGCAAATTGTGGGTTTCGTCATTGGAAATGAACTGTTCGGGGTTGATATCCTGATGGTACAGGAAATCATTCGGGAAACCTCCTGCACCGCGATTCCCAATGCCCCCGACTTCATCGAAGGGGTTATCAACCTGCGGGGAAATATCGTTCCGGTTATAGATTTAAGGCGCCGCCTCAATCTAAATTCCGTAAAAGCCTCCGGCAAGACCTGGATCATGATTCTGAATATCGGGGATCGAGTGACCGGTTTCGTGGTCGATTCCGTAACCAAGGTCCTCAAAGTCCCCCGCGACGGCGTCAAACCTCCCCCGGATATCGTGGTTTCCGGCATGCAGAGTAAATACATTACCGGCGTTTGCCAAATTGATCAAGGTCTGCTGGTGCTTCTGGACTTCAACCGCATCCTTCTGGTGGAAGAGATCATGAAACTACGTCAACTAAACATAACTTGAGACCACAAGGTAACCAAGCATGGGAAAAACCATACTGATAGTGGACGATTCCGCTATCATGCGCAAGATGATCAAGGCAACCCTTCAGGCCGCAAACCATCAAATAATCGGTGAGGCCAAGGATGGCAGCGATGCGGTTGAACTTTACAAGCAGGCAAGACCTGATCTGGTAACCATGGACATCACCATGCGGGGAATGGATGGCCTGGCCGCGGCCGAAAAGATTCTGGCCTTCGACAGCCAAGCGAAAATCATTTTCCTCTCCAACCTCAATGAAAAAGATTATACCGAAAATGCCCGCAGCCTGGGCGCCAAGGGCTATTTCAACAAAAACAGTACCGAAGAAATTCTGCGGCTGATTGAACAATTATAAATTATAGGCGAATTAATTATAGGCGAAGTGAATGATTTCGGGCTTTCAAGGAGAATGACATGACGGATCTTTCCCTGCTTCAAGATTTCATTATGGAAACGGGAGCATGTCTTGAAGAGATGGAAAGCGACCTTCTCCACCTGCAGAAGGAGCCCGACAAACGGGCGCTTTTGGATAATATTTTTCGCTCGGTTTACACCGTTAAAAGTGCGGCCGAGTACTTCGGCATCGAACCGGTCGCGAGATTAGCAAATGAAGCTGAAGGCTTACTGAATCAGATTCGGCCCGCCCGGCCCGGGATAACCAAGGCAACGATTGACCTTCTGCTGGCCGTCAGGCAACGGATCGGACAATTGGTCGCAGAACTTGAACACGAGCCGGGCGAGCCGACAAAGATCGATGATCTGATTGAACAGATTCAGACCCTCAAACAAGATTTTTCTTTGAACAAAGCTTATAGTGAATCAACCACCGTAAATGAATTTGACGAAATGGATTTTTCCGACCCCAACGCCACCGCAAGCACGTATGAGGAGGACGATGACGAGCTTTTAGGAATTTTCCTGGAGCACCTGGAAAAGGGCCTTCTTGATCTCCAGACCCAAACTACTACCTTGTTCACCGCCGGCGCCGCCGGCGGACTAGACGTTTTAAATGACTGTTTGAGTATCATTGACTCGTTAAGTTCTTCCGCCAATTACATGGGTTATGCACGGCTGGTTTCCGTCTACGAGAAATGGACCCGGAAGCTGCAAGCAATCCGGGAACTGGTTGAAAACGAAAACCAGGCTTTTTCTCCGGCCGCCGTCGAAAACCTCATGCAAGACCACTTCGCCGTGATCGCGGAAATTTTTCCGCAACTGCAACTTCCTGAAACCGAAGCAAGCGCGGCCGCAATCGAGCTGCCGGCACCCGCAAAGAGTGATCCCCAACCAGGGTTTGCCGGCGCCATCAGGGAAGCATTCGGTACAAACGACGATTCCTGGGATCTTTTAACCGCGCACGCCGCCGAAGACTCCTCGATGGCGGCAGAACCTTCGCCCCCCACCACGGCCTCGGAATCACCACGCAGCGACAAAGATCTTCTGGCCCGTCTGAGCTGGTCTTTCGATCGCCAGATCGCCCGGGATCCGGAGGCTCCAGAGAAGTCCGATTCGGTTGAAATTGAAGCGGAGCTGTTTTCTTCGTCCGATCAGGCGACGGCTGAACCGACGTCGCCTGATCCCGAAATATCCGTCCCTGTCGTTGACAACGACGTGGCTGTTGCCGGTCCAGGCCCCGAAATCGTGGATAATCTGAGCGCTGTTTTCGCCGAGATAAGCCCCATCTCGACGGACGATGACCGCACGGAAACCGATGACGAGGAACTCTTCAGTATCTTTCTGGAACACATGCAAACCGGGCTCTGCGATCTGCGAAAACAAACTGAACTTCTCCAAGCAAGCACCGATAACGACCATCGCATCGCCACCCTCAGAACGATTCCGACCCGGCTCAACTCACTGCGCGCCTCTGCCAACTACATGGGTTACAGACAATTGGCCGCTCTTTACGACACCTGGGTGAAAGAGATTCAGGCAACTCCAGATCCGCTGCCGGCCGATGGAAAACCGGCCGCATCCACGTTAATTGATCGCATACGAACCAACATCGTTCAACTTTTCGACCATTTTTCACAACTTGAACACGGTCGGAAAATCAAGGACCAGGCCGCGACCGAAAAACCGACCAACCCCGTCCCTTTTGCCGCTGACCCGCCAACAACAACGGCTCCTGACAGCGAACCATCTCCGTTTGCCGCAGGCGCTGAACCCTCCGCCGCTATCGAGGCGCCGGCCATCGCCGACCTCACCATGCTTCAGGATTTTATCGTGGAAGCCATGGAACATCTTGAAGAGATGGAAAACAATCTTCTCCGTCTGGATGCCGACCCGGACGGCCCGGAGATCTTAAACGATATTTTCCGCTCGATTCACACCATCAAGGGGGCGGCGGAATACCTGGGCATCAAACGCATCGCCAAGCTTTCACATAATCTTGAAAACCTGCTCTACAAGCTCCGTCAGCACGATCTGGCCGTAAACCGGGAAGTGATGGATCTGCTGATCGCCGGCCGCGATCGCTTAAACCAGTTGACGGATAATCTGAAACAAAGCCAGGCCGAAAAAACCGAAATCAACGATCTGCTCGAACGCATTCGACTGCTCAACCAGGAAAAAGCCGGCCCGCAATTAAGCCCGACCACCGCAAATCACGCTCCAGAGACGACCGTCCAGCCTGAAGTCGATTCCGAGCAGGAGCGACCTTCCCTGACCGAGGTAGAAGCCCTGCTTAAAGCGGAAAATTCCGCCCTGCTTCAGGGCAACGATCGCCGCGACCCCGAGAAACATTCGCGGCGCCAGACCGACCAGATCAACGAAAAAAAACTCAAGCAGAGTTTTCGGGTCGAGGCCGGCAAAATTGACGAACTGATGAATCAGGTCGGAGAATTGGTGGTCAGCCGGGTCGGGTTTAACCAGTTGCTTAGAGAATTACGGGAGTTCCAACAGGAGCACAGGTTCGACCTGCGGGAAATGAAACGGCTTACCGGCCTGACCTTTCGCCTGAATGAGGCCACGGTTCTACTGGGCCGGGTCGCCAATGAACTTCAGGAAAGCGTCATGAAGGTTCGCATGCTGCCGATCTCCCAGCTTTTCAACCGTTATCCCCGGCTGGTTTTTGATCTGGTCCGCAATGTTGACAAAGAGGTTAAGCTGGATATTCATGGCGCGGACACCGAACTTGACAAGATGGTAATTGAAGAGATTTCCGATCCCCTGATTCATATCATCCGCAATGCCGTCGACCATGGTATTGAAACGACGACGGAACGGCGAAAAAAAGGGAAACCGGATATCGGCACCATCAGACTTGAGGCCTATCACGAGGGCAATCATGTTGTGGTTAACATCATGGATGATGGACGGGGCATTGATTTAAACCGCGTCAGGGAAAAAGCCCTGGCGGGACGATTTGCCTC
Source organism: Pseudomonadota bacterium (assembly GCA_011049115.1). NCBI lineage: Bacteria > Pseudomonadati > Pseudomonadota > Pseudomonadota bacterium. The sequence goes on along the minus strand of DSCM01000131.1, from coordinate 4,358 downwards.
AAGGGAAGAACTGGAACGGATGTCGAACCGGGAAATAACCGAACTGATCATGAAACCAGGGTTTTCCACGGCTGAAATTGTAACCCATATCTCGGGTCGCGGCGTGGGCATGGATGTAGTCAGAAAAAATATCGAAAAACTCAACGGTACAATTGAGATCGACACCATCCCGGGAATCGAGACCCGCTTCCGTATTAAGATCCCTCTGACCTTAGCCATCATCCCCGCCTTGCGGGTCAAGGTCAGCGGCGAGTTATTCACCATTCCTCTTTCCACTGTGAAAGAGACCTTCCGGCTTAAACCTGATGCCATCGCCACCATCAACAGCAAGGAAGTCATCACCCTGCGCCACCATACCCTGTCCCTGGTACGCCTGGCAAAGTTGTTTAAGCTTAAAGAAACCCGGAACGATTCGCGGCCGGCTTTCGTCGTCGTGGTCAGCACCGGCATGAAGGAAGTGGGGCTGGTGGTTGACGCCCTGCTGGGACAGGAAGAGGTGGTTATCAAGCCGTTGGAAGACTACCTTCAGGAAAAAAGCGGCTTTTCCGGGGCCACGATTCTGGGCGACGGCAGAATATCTTTGATTCTCGACGTTTACGAATTGATTAATCTCTTCATGGATCGGGAAACGGGCAGAAGAAGCGCCAGATCGACTTCGTGATAAACCGACAGAGGTTGAAAAACAACCCGACAAAGGGGAAGCTTTATCATTGCATGAACATAACGTTACGGACGCCGGTTTGAAGAACATTCTTCTGCTGAATTGCTCCTCTTACCTGAAACAATCCCTGACCGACTATCTGGACAAGCAATCGGGATCATTTCAGCTGCTGAGCTCTAACGGCCATGAAGAGACGCTCACCCTTTTACAGAACGAAAAGATTTTTCTGCTCATCATCGCCAGCGAGGAAAACGCTGAACTTCCTTTGGGACTGCTGGAAAGAATCACTACCAGTTATCCACGACTCGCGACGATTCTGATCTTACCTTCGGACAGCGAACCGCTGCGAAAAAAAATTCCCGCCCATCCCTGCCTGCAAATTCACGAGCAACCATTTGACCCGGCTTCGATCTTGCACCTGCTCAGCGAAGATTCCACCTCCAGACAGACGCAACAAGGCTTCGTCGGCACCCTCAAGATCACCCAGCTGCATAACCTGGTTCAGATGTGCTGCCTGGCGGGAGCCAGCATCAGTATTCGAATCAACGACGATTTCCAGCAAGGGGAGATTTTCATTCAGGATGGAGAAATCGTCCACGCCTGCTGTGACAACCTCATCGGGGAAGAGGCTTTCTATACCATCATGAACTGGCATGGGGGTGATTTCGAAACCCTGGACGGCGTCGCGGGCGGGATGATCTCGATCAGATCCAACTACGAATATCTCCTGCTGGAATCCGCCCGCCGTAAAGATGAGCTGGGTAGGATCTTTGCGGATGAAGATTTTAAATCCGACAATAATCTGAAAACCGCCGCGGCCAGCTTCGCCGCAACCCGTAAGATCAGGGTGCTGATCGTGGAGGACTCCATGGTCATGGCAAAAATCATGTCGAGCATGCTGCTGGTGGCCGAAGACATGGAAATCGCCGGCATCGCCCGCAATGGCAGGGAAGCCCTGCACATGATGGAGAATCTGGACTTCGATTTAATTCTGCTGGACGTCAACATGCCGGTGATGAACGGCAGTGCGACCATGAAACATATCATGATTAAAAGCCCATGTCCGGTCGTGGTTATGAGCAATGTGGGCAGCGGTTCGGCGGAGGCCATTATCTCACTGCTGGATCTAGGGGCGGTTGATTTTATCGGCAAACCGGTCAAGAGCAAAGACCCTTTGCTGCAGCAGCAAAATATTGTCGCCTGCGTACGGCAGGCGGCCAGAGCCAGACCGGCGGTTTTTCAACGCTTTCGCGGCGCCAAAACCTTGCCGGGGCAAAGCCACGCCTCCCCTCTCGCCGACGGTCTGGTCCTAGTTTTCACCGGCTGCAGTGGTCATGGAGCTTTGTATCACCTGGCCACCGGCCTGCCGCAGACCAACAGCCCCATGGTTATCGGCCTGAGCTCTATCCCCGGGTCCTTCATTCCTGCTTTTTCGAAACATCTGGCGGGTCTGTGCCGTCAAGATGTAACTCCGGTCACAGAGGCTTTCCCCTTACAAAGCGGTCGATTTTACCTGGGTTCCAGCCTCTCCTCATGGGATTTCCAGACAACCACGCAGGCCATCATCTCGAGCTCACGACAAACGGCGAACATCAAAGGAAAAGAGTCCGCAGATTTTGATTCTCTGCTGACCGCCGCCGCTGATTGCTTTTCTGAACGCTTGCTTGTCGTGCTCCTTTCCGGCGCGGAAACCGGTGCTCTGAATGGTCTGCGCCACGTTCGCGACCAAGGCGGCAGGATCCTGGTTCAGCGTCGTTCAAGTTGCATGATGCCTGAGTCCCTGGCCGCGGTTTTTATGGCTGAACTCCACGACCAGGAACTCGAACCCGAAGCCCTGGCCAACGGGATGGTTGCCTGGATCAACACGCTGACTTAAGCCGAAACGGCTTGACAGGAATGAATAAGATGACAACCGAGATAATCCCTGGTAAAATGACCTCTGTGAAAAAGGATGCCCAGAAAATAAAGGTTCTAATCGTCGACGACGCCGCCTTCATGCGCAAGGCCATCCTTGAGTTGCTGCATAACGATCCTCAGATTGAAGTCGTCGGCAGTGCGAGCAATGGCCAGGAAGCACTGGAACAGATCCTCCGCTTGCAGCCGGATGTGGTCACGCTGGATATCGACATGCCGATCATGGATGGACTGACCGGTATCAGACATATTATGATCAAATGTCCCTTGCCTATCGTCGTACTCAGTTCCCTGTTCAGTGATGGGGCGATAACCTTTGAGGCCCTGCGCCTGGGGGTGGTCGATTTCATTCCCAAACCATCAGGCGCCGTTTCACCCGACATTGATCGTTCCCGGCAACAAATCATTGACCGGATCAAGATGGCGAGCGAGGTCAAGCTCAATAATCTGCGCCGGGTACGCCTGCCGCGGCTTCATCGAAAAGAAAATCTCGGCCGTTACAGTTACCAGCCGCTGGACTACCTGGTGGCCATAGGGACAACCCTGGGCGGTCCGAACGCCATCATTCGCCTGCTTTCCAGTCTGGCGCCGACCCTGCCGGCGGCGCTGGTCGTGGCCCTGGAGATCGCACCTGAAATCATCAGCGCCTTCGTCCAGCACCTTGACCGGCTGGTACCCTGGGAGGTTTGCGAAGTCCGGGACGACCTGCCCCTGAGATCGGGGGTCTGCTACATCGGTTCCTGTCGGCAGACAATCGGTCTGCAAAGCCAGGATGACAAAAGCATTGCCTTGAAACAAAGCGGCGGAGAAAGCGAGCCTCTTAATCAGCTTTTCACTGCCGCCGCCGAGGTTTTTCAAAACCATGCCGTGGGCGTGCTGCTGACCGGCATCGGAACTGACGGCGCCGACGGCATGGCCCGGATTCAGAAGTTTTCCGGCATCACTATCGCGCAGGATACCGAATCATGCGTCTACCCCAACCTGACCGAAAACGCGATCAGACGGGGAACCATCAATCTGGTACTGGACGAATTCGAGCTGCCTCAAACCATCATGTCCATCATTAACGAATGAAGGAGCCACGATGATTGTCGTTTGCGAAAAATGCCGGAGCCGCCTGAGGCTCAGTGAAAGCGACCTGAACAACGCGCCCCCAAAACTGCCGGTGCGTTGTTCTCGCTGCCGACATAGCTTCACGATCACCCTGCCGGACAGCCTTCCTCGAAACCAACCCGTCAATCTGCCACTGGCTGACGAGACAACGCATAATTCTGCAACGATAGTTATCACCAATCAGAAGGGGGGGGTCGCCAAAACTTCCACCTGCCTCAATCTCGGCCTGTCTCTGAGCCTCATGAAAAAAAGCGTTCTGCTGATTGATTTTGATATGCAGGCAAACCTCACCCTCTCCCTGGGATATCAGAAGACGAGTTCATTTTACGACGTTTTTCAAAACGGCTGGCAGAAGCTTGATTCCGCCCTCATTCAAACCCCCTATCCCGGGCTGTGGTTATTGCCGTCGAACAAGAATATGGTTTTGCTGAGCAAGAAATGCTTTGGTGGCAAAGATTATGAATTTATTTTAAAAAGCCACCTGAGCCAGGTTCAGGACAGGTTCGACTACATTATTATCGACACTCCGCCCTCCATTGAATTTTTCACCATCAATGCTCTGAGCGCTTCGCATCTGGCCATCATTCCGACGCAATGCGATTACTTATCGGTACATGGCGTCGAACAGGTCTTAAGCTTTATCAATTTAATCCGCAAGAAAACCAACCCC
>DSCM01000130.1 GCA_011049115.1 Pseudomonadota bacterium | reverse complement strand
TTAAATCCTAAAACGAAAGCAAGTCCCGCAAGCCCCAAATGGCTTCGGAGGCCCGCAACTAAAGATTCTTGCGTTGGCCGCATACCAGTGTACCCTCACAGACCATTTTCTGTTTTTTTTCAAACCGAAAATGGTCTGTGAGATAAAATCGGATTTTGTTTCTGCTAAAAACATCTTCCCCTCAATCCTGACCAGTTTTAGATGAGCGGCCAACATCGCAGCCGAAGCACCTGTCGATCAGAATTAACTTCTCTTTCTTTTAACCACCCAATTCCGGACCGGACCATGATCAAAATCAAAAAAAACTTCCTGATCACCATCGACGGACCCTCCGGAGCCGGCAAGAGCACGATCAGTCGTAAAATAGCCGCCGCCCTCGACTTCGCCTACATTGATACCGGAGCTATGTACCGTTGCGTAGGCTGGGCGGCTCTCCAGACCGGCCTTGACCTTAATGACGGCAAAGCACTGCAACCTCTGCTCGACAGAATCCAGATCCGCTTTCGCGCAAAAGACGGAGAAAATCTGGTTTTTTGCAACGGGCATGAAGTCACCGCCGCCATTCGGACACCGGCTATTGACCAGGCCGCTTCAGCTGTCTCACGGCATCCCGAGGTTCGTTGCGCCCTGCTTCCTCTGCAGCGAGCCACCGCTTCACAACAGAGTTCAATTATTGATGGACGTGACGCCGGCACCGTAATCTTCCCGGCGGCCGACCTCAAGATCTATCTGGATGCCGATTTGGCAACCCGCGCGCAACGCCGTTACCTGGAGCAAAAAGAAAAAAACAACATTGATCTGCAACGGGTTACCACGGCCATCGCCGGACGCGATCTGGCTGACAGTTCCAGAACCGAGGCGCCTCTGCAAAAAGCGCCGGACGCGGTCTTGATCGACACCACCCAACTCCATATAGAAGAGGTCTGCCAGATAATCATTTCTCTTTACCGGGAGAGGTTTTATGAACGCAAGATTTGAGCTCAAGGTTGCGGGCACGGCAGGTTTTTGTTTCGGAGTCCGCCGGGCCGTCAACCTGGCTGAAGAAGCTCCCCAAAAGTATCCAGGCCTGAAAATCAGAACCCTGGGACCGATCATTCACAACCCTCAGGTAGTCACTCAACTGACTGAAATGGGAGTCGCCCAGGTTAATTCAATCGACGAGCTTGACCCTGGGGTCGTGATTATCCGCTCGCACGGCATTACCCGCCAGTTGGCGCAGCAATTACAGGAACAACCGAACCTGACGATCGTCGACGCCACCTGTCCTTTCGTACGCCGGGCCCAGGAAATTGTCGCTCAGATGAGTGCCGACGGTTATCTTGTTATTATTATCGGCGAACCTGAACACCCTGAAGTAACCGGCCTGATCAGCTACGGCAGGCCGGAAACGACCCTGGTCATCTCCCGCCCGGATGATCTTCCGGAAGAGCTGCTCAGCCGTGCGAAACCGTCACGTATCGCCCTGCTCGCACAAACCACCCAAACGCAGCAGGTCTACCATGAAATCAGCAGCGCCCTACTGGCCCGCAAAGGAGAGCTGCGCTGTTTTAACACCATCTGCACCGCAACCAACGACCGGCAAAGCGAGGCTCTAGACCTGGCTGAAGGCTGCGATCTGATGCTCGTCATCGGCGGTCGTAACAGCGCTAACACCAACCGTCTCTTTGCGCTCTGCCGGGAAAAACAGACATCTTCATACCATATCGAAACCGCAGCCGATCTGCGTCCGAAATGGTTCAAAAATAAACGAAAAATTGGGATCAGCGCCGGGGCCTCCACTCCGCAATGGCTGATTGACGAAGTCTGCCAAAAACTGAAGACGATATCGTAATGCGAATCTTACCTCCCCCAAGACACCCTACCTGACCGCAAATAAATTTGTACCCTAATGCGGGAGCGAGCCCCGCGACCCAAAGGGGTCTTGCGGCCCGTACCTAAAGGCATTTCCATTGGTAACAAATAAGTGTTCTTATCAGAATATGCGCTTGTTTTTGCGGTTGAAAAAAAACAAGACAGAGCCTGTAGGCACTGGAAAAAGCCAGCGCCCCGGGGATAAACCGAACACGCTGGCTTCAGGAAAAGGGAAAAAGCCCTACCAAAGAGATTTCATCGACTATGCCGACTGGGCTTTGCGCCAACCGGCCGCAGCAAAAGCTTTCATCCGGCTGATACTCCAGCTTTTAAAGGTTTCTACATACTTTTTCCCGTCAACCTTGGCCAGAGCCACAATCTCCTGGCGTTCCCTGAGACTTTCTTCAAGATCGGTCGGCGACATGCCCTGCCAGGTTGCATAACGATTGTCAAACACATATTCCGGGGTCACAAGTTTTTTGTCAATGCCTTTTTTCCCGAGTAGATAGGTCGCCAGCTCCATATCGTATTCAATCAACCAGCCGTTATCCGCAAGCATTGAAAACTCGTTAAAAACCGGTTTATCCTCACACTGCGGACAATACACCCGATTAATAACCACAGCCGGTAAGATATTGTCAAGATTGCTGAATTGAGCCGTCTGATGCCCGCCCGAACACTGATGTTTAATCTCTACGCACATGATAAACTCCTTGAGCCAAGTTAAAATTTTGCTTGCGAGAAGCATTGGACAAAAGACAAACATCATCTTTTTAGTACTATTTACCAGCTAAAAATGGCTCTGTCAAGCAGTAAAGTCGAAAGCCTTACCGAACTGGCTGGACAGGTTTGCCGCCATCCCTCCTTCAACTCCGACCGCCAACTCTGGCCGAGCTTTATTCACGCCGGAACCTGACAACAAGGAACCTTTCCATGCTCACTCCCGAGCAAAACACCGATTTCCAACTAGCGATAAAGATTGATTTGTTCACGCAAATCAAGGGCTGCCGCACGGGCCTTGTCGGCAAAATCATCTTCCTTGCCGGCATAAATAATTCCTCGAGAAGAATTAATAACCAGTCCGGCTCGACGAGAATCAAGACCGGTTTCCATGACCGCCTGCAAATCACCCCCCTGAGCTCCAACCCCAGGGACCAACAGCGGCATATCTCCCACAAGCTTTCTTACCTGAGCAAGCTCACTCGGCCAGGTCGCGCCCACAACCAACAGAATGTTATGATTTTGGTTCCAGTCGGAAGCCGCCAGAGCGGCAATCTTCAGATATAGAGGCTGCCCATCAACCAGCAGTCCCTGCAATTCGATGCCACCGGGATTTGAGGTTCGGCAAAGAATCACAACCCCTTTTTCCCGGTACGCAAGAAAGGGCTGCAGAGAATCACCACCCAGATAGGGATTGACAGTTACCGCATCAGCCTGATAGCGTATAAAGGCTTCGAGGGCGTACATCTCCGCAGTGCTGCCGATATCGCCCCGCTTGGCGTCCAGAATGACCGGAATTTCCGGATAACAATCCTTTATGTAAGCGATAGTTGCGGCCAGTTCGGCCTCAGCCCCACAAGCGGCATAATAAGCAATCTGTGGCTTGTAAGCACAGACCAGATCAGCGGTGGCATCAATCAAATCACGATTGAACGCCAGCAGAGGCTGAGTCTTCCGCCGACAGACCCCTGGCAGCCGTTCCGGCGCAGGATCCAGACCGACACAAAGCAGAGAATTATTTTTTCTTTGCGCCAGTTCAAGTTTTTTGATAAAATTCATGCTATAATCCAGTTTCTGCAAATAGTATTTCAGCCTGCTTCAGGCGAAGTCCGGGCTGTAAACAGGGTAAACGAACAAACCGGTTACCACAAAAGAATTCCGACCTCTCAACATATTATTTTTTCTGGAAACTATTTTGCGCACGCAGAAAAAAATCACGCGGCTTTTGCCGGGACGGACTTTTTACCTGTCTGTACTTCTGATCCTCCTGATCCTTGCAAGCTGTAGCGGCCGCAGTCAACCGCTGACCATGGAAACAACCGCCTATTGTGGTTGCAGCCAGTGCTGCGGCTGGGAAAGAGGCAGCTGGAAATACCTGAAACTCGATTTCTGGAACCGCTACATCAGTAGCGGCAAGAACCGTGGTTTTCGGTATAGCGGCCTCACCGCCAGCGGCACACAACCCCGAGAACCCAACCCCGGCCTGTTCCGCAGACCTTGGTATATCGTGTTCCCCTGGCTTTGGTTTCCCCATGATGGAACCCTGGCAGCCGATACCAATTATTATCCGTTCGGCACCCGTTTCTATATTCCAGGCTACGGCTTTGGCATTGTTGAGGATCGTGGTTCAGCCATTAAAGGCAAGAACAGGCTTGACCTGTTCTTCAATGCGCACAGTCGGGCCTTGGAATGGGGGCGTCAGGAACTTAAAACATTCAAAGTTGATTAACATAGCTCTCATAACATGAAGCCAACGACCGCAACGGCGACAGTGACATCAAGGAAGACGCGATGAAAGACATCCTGATTTTTTTAGGCATTATAATCATCTGGTATTTACTTCAGGCCCACATTCTGCCCCGTCTGGGAATCTCGACCTGAATGAAGCCCTCCTGTCAGGTGACAGATACGAATTTTCCCCCCAAAACCTCCGCTCAACCAAAAGCCGACCAAGCTTCTCAAGGCCAGGAAAACAACCATGACCCATCATGATGCCAGCCATTACGCCGCCAAACACGGCAACGACCGAGAACTTCCGGAAACACTGCGAGAAGCACTCAATGAAAGCGCAAAAGACAACCGCCTAAGCTGTGCTCAGGCCCACCGGCTGGCGCAACTCAATCATCTAAGCCCGGCCGCCATCGGCCGGGCTGCCGATCTCCTGGAAATCCGCCTAACCGGCTGCCAGCTCGGCCTTTTCGGTCATAAAGGGAAAAACCCACCACCCACGAATGAACCCAGCCCGAAGTTAACCCGTCTCCTGCTGACTGAAAGTAGGGACCATCACCTCAGCTGTCTTCAGGCCTGGAAACTCGCGGCCGACAACGGTTACGCCAAAATTGATATCGGCCGCGCCTGCAATACCCTGAACCTTAAGATTTCCCCTTGTCAGCTGGGCGCGTTTTAAACTTCGGGCTGCGGACTATCAATAAGTAGCATCAGCCGGGAAGTTCCTGAAGACGAATCAAATGTTCCTTCTTGATTTCGTCGACCAACCAGGAACAGGCGGCAAAAGCTTCACGACGGGTGGCCGCGGAACAGACCACCAGGAGGACATCATCGCCAGGACCGACTCGGCCAAGGCGATGTATCACCAGAATCCGATGCAGCTGGAAATTCCAGGCGGCTTCTCCGGCAATCAGGCGCAATCCGTCAACGACATCTTCGACCAAGGCCTCCAGAATGACTGCCGCGAACTCCGACAGAACCTTGCCGGGAATCTTGACTCGCCCGTGATGCATAACCACGGTCCCGGTAGCAACACTTTCCCTGCCAATAAACCGCGCATACTGCTCCGCGACGGAAAAAGGTTTTGCTGAAACCACAGCTTCGATCTCAGGCCCCAGACCTGCATGCCCCATCACAAATCCTCCAGAATTATTTCGACCGGGGTCTTATAACGTTTACGATTATTACAATCCTTACAGCAGACCACCACATTTCCCTTAACACTGCGCCCCCCCCGGGATAACGGCACCACATGATCCATGGTCAGCTCGGTCGGAGCAAAACGCCTTTCGCAGTAATGACAAATCCCTTCCTGGACAAGCCTCTGCCAGAAATGACTAGCCCTCAGCTGCCGGGCTTTTTCCCGTTCCCGACGAACATGATGGCTGTCGTTTTCGATTTCAATCCAGTCATTCATACCGTTCGCCAACAAATCCACGGTTATTTTCAGACCATTTTGCGGCCAGCCGTTCCAGTTCCTCAGGGGTATCGATTCCTCCCCAGGCTGAAGCGCAGGTCAGAATCTCGATCGGCACCCCGTTTTCCAGCCAGTTCAGCTGCTCCAGGTTCTCGGCCCCCGCCAGTACCCCGGGACGCAGATGTTGCAGATTGCGTAAAAACTCGCCACTATAGCCGTAAACCCCAAGATGCTGATACACTCCCGGACAACCACCCTGAAACCCCCGGCAGGCGACTTCCAGATCCTGGTAAAAAGGGATTGCGGAACGTGAAAAATAGAGAGCCTTTCCAACAAAATCGAAAACCACCTTAACCACATGAGGCGAATGGTAATCAATCTTCTGCTGAAGTTCAGCGGCCGCCGAAACCACCAGGCCGGGGTCACTCCGTTCTTGGAGACGCCGAATAACCCGATCCACGAGACCGGGCTCAATCCCCGGTTCATCGCCCTGAACATTAATAAACCATTTGACTTCAGGATGCCTATGCGCAACCTCAGCCAAACGAGCCGTACCGCTTGGATGCGAAGAAGCAGTCATCACGACCCGTCCTCCAGCCGCTTCAACCGTCTCGGCAATCCTCCTATCATCGGTGGCCACCACCACCTGGTCAGGCAGACGGGCCGCCCGGCAAGCCTCCAGAACCCAGAGCACCATCGCCTTGCCACACAACAAAGCCAGAGATTTTCCTGGAAAACGCCGAGCCTGGTAACGGGCTGGAATAACCACCCAGACCTCTTCATTTACTGCCATAAAATCCACCCTTCTTGTCCGGCCCGAACCAACCTCTTCCAAAAACCTGAATTCACTGCGACGGCGCTCATGGCACCGCATAGTTTTAGTAAAACCTTCAAAAGCGTTCCCCCGATAAGATATATCAACACGGATAAAAATAAAAAACAACTGAAAAATAAAAAAAAACTTGACAAGCATAGCTGTTTTCACTAGCTATACCGGCAAAATATACTTCAGGAGGAAGGTATGGGCAATGTCACAATGAAGGGCTTCAGTTACCAGATGGGCAAATTGTGCAGACTAGCGAGCCGCAAAGTCAAACTGATGGCCATCAGTAACCGCCGCAAACAGCAGCTGCGCCACCTGGGAGAGAGAGTATACATCTTCAAGGCCCTGCAACAGGATGAAGACATCTGGGAAAAAGACGAGATTTCCCAATTACTTCTGACTATCGCCGACCTTGATCAAGAACAGGAAATGATCATTGATGAAATCAATGAAATAAAGGCTGAGGCCCCACCTGTGAATGATACCTGTCGCCACAGCTGTCGAATCGAAGATTCAACTTCTCCGGCAGCCGACCCGCAGGAGCCTGCGGCAACTGTCGCTGACTCCCCGCCGGCCGCACCGGAAAACCCTTCGACGACAACCGGCGCTGGCGATGCAAAACCTGACGCCGAGACCACGACTCGGGCAAAATCCACGAAGTCGCGAGCTGCATCAAAAAAAACCGCAACCGACAACAAAGAAGAGCCGGCCAAAGCTTAACGGCTCATAAACCAGACGTCACCAGGATCAGATTCCTTCCGGCGGCTGGCAATGGCTGCGAAAGTCAAAGCCCAACATTAAAGTGTTTAATGTTGGGCTTTCTATTCTTGGCTAAAACGACCTCGCTCATAGCCGGTCTCCGACAGCACACTCAGACAGACAGACTATCACAAGTTTTTTTGCAGGTGATGTTTTTATCCACCACTCTGCTTTTTCATTGATTCATTTTTTTTCATATGTTAAGTAACCAAGTTTCGCAAACACTTGCTTTTCCAGTATTTATTAGTTTTTATTCATAATCACGGCGGCGTCGGTTCAGGGGCATTGCGACAAGCGCAAGCGGTTCTTTCTGCATCTTCCGAGCGGAACAATTATAGTCATTGCTTACATAAAGGATACCAACAAATGTCAAAAGGGAAAATTTCCGTCCGCAGGGAACTGCGGGAACCAGATGTCTTTATCAAAACAACCTATTCAACTCTGAGTTACATCAGCCATTACCGCAGAATCATCACCCTAACATCAATCATTGTGATCGCGCTTTTGGCCACAGCTATTGGGGCATACTGGTACAAATGCAGCACTGAGCAAAAGGCCAAAAATTTACTCAACCAAGCGCTTTACGCCTTGGCCAGTTCCGCCCCGAACGCCACCGTAGAGCAGAAATTGCAATCCATCATCACCACCTACGCCAGCAGCTCCGCCCGGCCGCTGGCCGAGTATTTAAGCGGAAATCTTAAATACCGTTCCGGCCAACATCAGGAAGCGGTTACCTTTTACCAAGGAAAAAGAAAGAACAGCAACCGCCGGATTCGGGATCTGGAGGATTTTTCCCTGGCCATAATTGCATTTGAAGAAAAAAATTATACCTCCGCCATTTCAATCCTGGAACAACTACAAAGCCAGCGCTCATTTATTACCGAGGATCTCTATATTCTTCTGGGTTTGAGTTATGAAAAAAACGGTCAGGTGGAAAAAGCGGCAGCAAATTATGACAATATGATTCAACGGTTGCAAAACTCGGTTTTCAAACCCTGGGCCGAAGAAAGGCTGCTCACCCTGCGGAACCAAGCATGAAAAAAACTTCAGTGCGAAAATTGACCGCTTTTTTTTTACTTTCGTTTCTGCTCTCCTGCGGTCATGCTCCCAGCTCGACCGAGCCTCAGCGGTTAGCGGAGGAGACCTATGAAGACCTGCTGATGGCTTTCGCAGCTCACGATTACCAGCAGCTTAAGGAAAAACTGGCCCGGATAAAGACGAGCGGCATCGAAGATAAACGAATCTTTTATATCGAAGCCATTGTCGCTCTAGCCGAAAATCATCCTGCGGATGCCGTACCGGCCCTGCAGGCCGCCTTGGCGATTGACCCGGAATATGCCGAGGCTCACAACACCCTGGGAGCCGTCTACACCCAGCAGAAGCACTATGCCGAAGCCGAAAAAGCCTTGGCTAAAGCCGCCGGCAATCCCCTTTACCGAACTCCGGAAAAAGCTTTTCATCAGTTGGGTTACCTATACCAACTTCAAGGTAAACCTGAACAGGCCCTGGCATGCTATCAGAAGGCGCTCGCCATAAAAGCCGATTATTTTCCTTCACATTATGAACTGAGCCGGCTCTACTTTGATCTGAATAGATTTGAGGCGGCGGCCCTGGAAATTGAGCAGGCCAGGATCTTATCACCCACCCATCCCGGAGTCTGGCTGAGAAAAGCGAAAATCGCCCGAGCTCTTGGTGAATCAGCCGAGGCCGCCGCCGCTTTTGACGAGGTGCTCAAACTGCAACCTCGAGGCCTTTTTGCCGATGAAGCCGCAGCCGAGCTCGAGGCCCTGGGGAAATACCGTTGATTGTCGCGAAGACTGGAAGCCGGCTTAAATTAAATCAGACAAGGTAACTCAAAAGATGAACCTGGATAATGACAACAGCTTACGGCAACAACGCCTGAAAAAAATTGATCAGCTCAAAGAACTGGGAGTTAATCCCTTTGCCAACGACTTTACCCCTTCGGCCACGGCTGCCGCCATCCTTGACGAATACCAGGCTCTCGCGACTGAAGCGTTAGATGAGAGCGCGATTCCGGTATTAATCGCGGGACGCATAGTTTCACTGCGCCATTTCGGCAAAGCCGCCTTCGCCCATCTTCAGGATCGCAGCGCCAAAATCCAAATTTATATCCGCAAAAACCTGCTTGGTGATCAAGGCTACCAGATCTTTAAACTCCTCGACATCGGCGACACCGTGGGAATCAAAGGCACGGTTTTCAAAACCAAAACCGGAGAAATAACGGTAATGGCCGCCGAAATCAAACTCCTGACTAAATCCCTGCGCCCCCTGCCGGAAAAATGGCATGGCCTCAAAGACATCGAGACCCGCTACCGGCAACGCTATGTCGATCTGATCGTCAATCGTGAGGTCCGTGAGACCTTCATCACCAGAACCCGAATAATTGATTTTATTCGTGCCTTCTTCAAGGAGAAAGACTACCTTGAGGTCGAAACCCCGATGATGCAGGCCGTGGCCGGCGGGGCTACAGCCCGCCCATTCACAACCCATCATAATGCTTTAAACCTTGATTTGAACCTGCGGATTGCTCCGGAGCTATACCTCAAAAGATTGGTTGTCGGTGGGTTTGAAAGGGTTTTCGAAATCAATCGCAATTTCCGCAACGAGGGGATTTCAATCAAGCACAATCCTGAGTTTACCATGATTGAATTTTATCAGGCTTATGCCACCTACCTTGATCTGATGAGTATTACTGAAGAGCTGTTTGTTTCCCTCTGCCGAGCCATTAAAGGAGGAGAAAGACTCAGCTACCAGGGAATGGAAATCAGCCTCAGTCCACCCTGGGACCATCTGACCGTCATCGAGGCCATAGAAAAATATACCGGCATTGATCACCAAAGTCTAAATTCCCTTGAGAATCTTCATGCCCAGCTCGATCAGCTGGGTCTGGAAATGGCGCCTCAGGAAAAAGTGAGCCAGGCCAAATGTCTGATGAAAATATTCGATGAAAAGGTTGAAAGCCAGCTCATCCAACCGACCTTTATCACTGACTACCCAGTAGCCATTTCCCCGCTTTCACGTCGCAACGACAGCAACCCGGAAGTCACCGACCGCTTCGAGCTCTTTATTGCCGGCCGGGAAATAGCCAATGCCTTCTCCGAACTGAACGACCCCATTGACCAGAAAGAACGTTTTGAACAACAACTCCGAGAAAAGGTCGTCGGCGATACCGAGGCCCATCAATTCGACGCCGATTACCTCCGAGCCCTGGAGTACGGTCTGCCGCCAACTGCCGGTGAAGGCATTGGCATCGACCGCTTGGTAATGTTATTTACCGATGCCGCCTCGATCCGGGACGTAATCCTTTTTCCCCTGCTTAAACCTGAACAATAGAGGCGGTGGATTTGCGTTTCGAGTTATTCGTCGCCCTGCGCCATCTTCTGGCCCGACGTAAGCAGGTTTTCATTTCGCTGATTTCACTGATCTCGATTCTCGGGATAGCCCTCGGGGTTACCGCCCTGATCGTGGTCATCGCGGTCATGAGCGGCTTTGAAAACGAGTTGAAAAAAAAGATTCTCGGCAATACTTCTCATATCATGGTCATGAAATATGGCGGAGCGATCGACGACTACGAGAACTTAGCGGAAACCATCAGGCAAATCAAGGAGGTCAAACAGGCAACCCCGTTTATTCTGAATCAGGCGATGCTGACCCACGGCCGCCAGGTCAGCGGGGCTGGGATCCGGGGAATTGATTACGAAAAGGACCCCTTAAGTAAAAAAATCGAACTGATGATCGACAGCGGAAAATTTTTTTCCTGCCCGAAAATGGTATCTTCCACCACCCCGGAAATCATTCTCGGCAGCGAGCTGGCCAAAAATCTGGAGGTCAAGGCTGGTTCCAGCCTGCGTCTGATCGCCCCCGGAGGAGCGGTGACGCCGCTGGGACTGGTCCCGAGAATGCAACGTTTTACGGTTATCGGGACTTATACCTCAGGCATGTATCAATACGATTCAGCTCTGGCTTATATCGATATGAAAGCCGCGCAAACCTTTTTCGGCCTGCCGAATCAGGTCAGCGGGATCGCGGTTGAAACCGATCAGATCTACAACGCCGAAGCGGTAGCTGAAAAAATCCGCCAGAAGATCTCCTATCCCTACTGGGCCCGTGACTGGATCAGCATGAACCGCAACCTTTTCGCGGCCCTCAAACTGGAGAGGGTAACCATGTTTATAATTCTGGCCCTGATCATCATGGTGGCGGCTTTCAACATCATTTCAACCCTGATCATGGTGGTCATGGAAAAGCATAAGGAAATCGCCATACTGAAGACCATGGGCCTGAGCGCCCGCCGAATTATGAAAATTTTTATCTGGGAGGGGATGCTGATCGGATCGGCCGGAACCCTTATCGGTCTGCTGGGAGCTTTATCTCTCTGTGCAATTCTGAAAAGATACGATTTTATTACCCTCCCTGGCGATGTCTACTATTTTGAAACCTCATTACCGGTAGATCTCAAAGTTATCCATATGGCCATAACCGCGGGCCTGTCACTGCTGCTCTCATTTATTGCGACGCTTTACCCTTCTTATCGAGCTTCCCGGTTGCTGCCAGCAGAAGCCCTGCGCTATGAATAGGAAACCTTATGTCAGACGACCACCAGACAGGCAGACAGGCTTTTGGTTCCTTGAACAGTTCAATCCAAAAAGAAGAAAGTCTGCAGCAACTGGTCAACCGGGGTCGTTCACAGCTCCGGCTCGGCAAGCTTGCCGAAGGCCTTGAAACCTACTTTAAAGCGGCTACCGAGATGGTTCTGATCGGCAAACTCGGCAAGGCGGCGGCGGTTTACAAACTCATTTTAAAGGCCGCGCCGGGAAACAGCCTGGCTCTGACCCTGCTGGCCAGTCTTTACCACAACCAGGGGCTGGCGGAAGAAGCCCGGCAACTGGAGCAAGATCACAGGCGCAGCAATCCGGAACAGGAATCAGACCAGCTCCGAATTCTGGGAAAAGCCCTGCATCCCCTTTTTGACTTCAGCGAAACTGATCAGCTTGCCAGATTGAAGCAGATAGCAGGACTCTTCCAAATAAAGAATTTTGCGCCAGACTTGGTTCTCCTCCATGAAGGAGAAAGCAACCAAACCCTGTATGTCATTCTCGAAGAACTGGTTGAGGTCTACTGCAAAGGCTCAGACGAAAACACAAAATTGCCAATTATCACCCTGGCGTCGGGTTCCTTTTTCGGTGAATTCTCCCTGTTGACCGGAGAAGCCGCCAATGCTTCCATCAGGACCCTTGCAAGAAGCTGGATCGCGACCTTGACCCGTTGCGACCTGGATCGTCTGGCAGTTCATTTTCCTGAATTATTAACTCGCATGATTCATGTTTACAGATCCAGGAAACAGGACCTGTTACAAAAAAGAATCGCTCACCTTGCGCCCACAAAAGCCTGTTCTGCTCCCGTTTTCGCGGAAACTACAGGGACAGAAAAATGATCAAAGCAAACGCCTTAAGCAAAAGCTTTTTCCTCGACAAACAGGAAATCCAGATTTTAAGAGAAATCGATTTCGAGATCAAGGAGGGTGAGCGAATTGCGATCTGCGGCGAATCCGGAGCCGGGAAAAGCACCCTGCTGCAGATCATCGGAGCACTGGATAAACCGAGCAGCGGCGTCCTTCTCTTTGAGGGGATCAACATCTTTTCTCTCTCCGAGTTCAAGCTGGCCCGCTGGCGAAACACGGCTCTGGGTTTTGTTTTTCAGTTCCATCACCTACTGCCGGAATTCAGTGCCCTCGAAAATGTTATGACCCCGGCCCTGATCTACGGCAGCTGCAACTCTGAAGCAAAACAAAAAGCCACTCGGCTACTTGAACAGGTAGGCCTGCGGAAACGCCTCAAGCATAAGCCTGGAGAATTGTCCGGAGGTGAACAACAGCGCGTAGCTCTGGCCCGGGCACTGATCATGCAACCCAGAGCCGTGCTGGCCGATGAGCCAACCGGCAACCTTGACTCGACTACCAGTGATGAAATCACCGATTTGCTGCTGGAGTGCAACCAAGAGTTTAATACGACCCTGTTGCTGGTTACTCACAGTCAACGTCTGGCGCAGCGCATGGATCGTATTTTTTTTATGGACAATGGCAGGCTTCAGAAAAGCTGATTTATTTTCAGCCCGGAATTTGCCCGAAAAAACTATCACCGCCGGAAAAATTATCACTGTATGAAAAGCAAACTAATTAATCGTCGCTCGGCGCCCGGCCCATATCTATATCTGCCTGCAATCCTTCTCTTCTGGGGCCTTTTTTCCATTATTTCTGGCGTCTCCCCAGTGTTTTCAGCCAGCGACGATCCGTTTACAGACAAACCGGTGACCGCGATTGTCATCCTCGGCAACCAGAAGGTGACCAGGGATACCATAATCGACAAAATGAGCACCAAAATCGGGGCTCCCCTCTCGCCAGTTACCCTGGACAAGGATCTCAAAGACCTTTTCAGCCTCGGTTTTTTTGAGAACCTGATGATCAATTTAAAAGAGCTCGACAACGGGGTTGAAGTTGCTGTTATCGTGATTGAAAAGCCGACTATCAGTGCGATTCTCATCAAAGGCAACCAAAAGATTACCCGTAAAGATCTCCTCAAGGAAATAACCTTGCATACCTTCAGCATCCTCAGTGAAGAACGGCTGCAGGAAAGTCGGGAGAAACTGGAACTGTTCTATCATGAAAAAGGGTTTTATTCGGTTCGCATCAAAACGAAAACCGTCAGCGCCGGCAAAAATACGGTTCAGGTGGCTTTTATTATCGACGAAGGCCCTAAATGCTACATTAAAAAAATCCGTTTTCACGGCAACCATAGTTTCCGGGCCTGGACTTTAAAGCGACAGCTGCAAAGCAAAACCTACAATCTATTCCTGAGCTGGGCCACTGAAGCCGGCGTCCTGAAAAAAGATCAGCTCGAAAATGACTCCAAGCTGTTAAAATCATTTTACTTAAGCGAGGGCTACGTTCAGGTTCGTATCAGCAAACCCAAAGTCACCATGGATGACAATCGAAAATGGATCTACCTTGACTTCGACATTGATGAAGGTGAAGTTTTTTCAATGGGCAAGGTAGAAATTGTTGATCCAGACAGTGAATCTGAGTTGACCGATAATTTGGTTAAAATTCTTCAGGGAAAGAGCGGAAAAACCTTCAGCAACCTCAGCCTCCAGAATGACATTGAAACCCTGTCAACCTTTTTTGCCGATCGCGGTTATGCATATGTCGACATAGATCCGCAAACCAATATTGATCCGGAAAAAAGAAAGGTTGATATTGCTTACCACATCAACCGGGGCAGTAAATTTCATTTTGGACGGATTGCCATCGCCGGCAACACGAAAACCCGAGACAAGGTCATCCGCCGTGAACTGCGTTTTGCCGAAGGTGATCTGTTCAGCGCCTCCGCCCTGAAACGCAGCCGGGAACGTATCATCAATACCCAATTTTTTTCGGAAGCCGATCTCCAGACAATCCAAAATGATGATGATACCATTGATGTCAAGGTCAAGGTAGTTGAGGGGCCGACCGGAACTTTCAGCGTCGGTCTGGGCTACAGCACGGTTGACAGTATTATCGGAATTGCCAACATCTCGCAAAAAAACTGGCTGGGGAAAGGCCTGGATGCAACTTTTAATGTCGAACTTTCCGGTTCACGTCAATTTTACAATATCGGCCTGACCGACCCCTATTTTCTTGATATGAACATAAGTTCAGGGTTAAATATCTACAACGAGGAATATGAATACGATGCCTACGACACGAAGCAACGGGGTATAAGATTCCACTTCGGAAAGCCAATCAATGAGTATACCAGCTGGTCGGCCGGTTACCGCTGGGAGAAGGTCAAAATTTTCAATATCAGTGAAACCGCCTCCGATTATATCCGGGACGAGGAAGGAACCACAACGACCAGCCAGGTCTACTTTTCATTAATCCGGGACAGGCGTGACAACTATCTGTTCCCGACCAGGGGTTATAAACTCAAAGGGACGCTGGTCTTTGCCGGAGGACCGCTGGGCTTTGATAATGACTTTTATAAAATCATTATCGAAGGCCATAAATTCTATCCCTTTAAGTGGGACAGTGCTTTTCATCTTTGGGGTCTGTTCGGCTATGCTGATGGCTACGGCGGTCAGGAATTACCGCTTTACGAAAGATTTTACGTCGGCGGTTTGAAAACGGTTCGGGGTTTTGATTTCGGCGAAGCCGGACCGAAGGATGAAAACGGCGATGTTATCGGGGGGACCAAGGAACTGATCTTAAGTGCCGAATGGATTTTCCCTTTACTGAAGGACATGGGCCTCAATGGGGTAATTTTTTACGATGCCGGCAAGGCTTTTGATCATGACGAAAATTTAAGCTTTGATCTGCGCCACAGCGTCGGTTTCGGAATTCGCTGGAAATCGCCGATGGGCCCATTAAGAATTGAATGGGGTTTTAACCTGAATCCTGAAGATGATGAAAAAAGCAGTGTCTGGGATTTCTCGGTCGGAACCTTCTTCTGATTTTTCCCTAAAGAACCTTACATCCTGAAAGCAACACACCGATCAGCAAATCGAAGTCAAGAATGATATCGGGTCCGTTTTTTTATACATAAGGAGGTTGACGTCTCAAGGTCATAAGCTTCAGAATCATATAAATTGACCTTAAAAGATGGCTTAGCCATTATTTTGAGGTTGCGGGACTCACTCCCGCATCAAATCTTAAAGGCTCATAAATTATTTAGGGGGTAGGAAAAATGAAAAAAAATGTATTAAGTGCCATATTAACCATCTGCATTTTATTATTCGCCGCAAGCTCTGGTGTCAGCGCCGCGGAACAGGCATTCAAATTCGGCTATATCGATCTGCAAAAGGTCATGGCCCTTTCCAGCCAGGGTCAAGTGGCGACCCAGAAAATACAGGCGAAGCAAGATCAGCTTCGAACCGAACTGCAGGCCAAGCAGACGGAAATTTCCGTGGTCAAGGATGAGTTGGAACGCCAAGGCATGATGCTGAGTCCGGAGAAAAGAACCGAGAAGGAAAGTGACTACCAGAAGATGGTCCGCGATTTTAAGATTTTTGTTTCAGATTCAGAAAAAGACATGAAAGCCCTGGAAGGAGAATTCCTGAAAAAGATGCTTAAAGAGCTTGAGGAAGTGACGGCTGAATTCGGTAAAAATGGCAAGTATCAGCTTATTCTGGAAAAACGCAGCGGCATCATCTATGCCGATGAGACTTTCGATGTCACCGACGACCTCATTAAAGCCTATGATCAGTGGATCAAGGCCCAGGGGAAAAAATAGGTTAGCATATGACTCTCCCTTTCATGGATATTCAGCAGGTCATGCAGTATCTGCCTCATCGCTATCCGTTTTTGCTGGTTGACAGGATTCTGGAAATCTCCGAAGACAGTATTGTCGGATGCAAGAACGTTACTATCAATGAACCTTTTTTCAACGGCCATTTCCCTGGTTTTCCCGTCATGCCCGGAGTCTTAATCGTTGAGGCCATGGCTCAGACGGGAGGAATCTTTGCGTTGCATACACTGCAGCTCAAGGTTGCCGAGGATCCGGATACCAAGGTTTTTTTCATGAGCATTAACAAAGCCCGCTTCCGTAAACCGGTAAAACCGGGAGACAGCTTGATTATGACCATGGAATTACTTAACCGGCGGCGCAATATCTGGAAGTTCAAGGGTCGGGCCGAAGTTGACGGCCATCTGGTCAGCGAAGCTGAAATGATGGCCAGCATAGGATAATATTAACATGTCAATTCATCCAAGCGCTATCATCTCCAAGCAGGCCGTAATCGCCGAGGGAGTGACAATCGGCCCCTATGCCGTCATTGAAGGTGAAGTAAATATAGGACGTGACTCCGTCATCGATCACCACGCCACCGTTAAGGGAAAAACCATTATCGGAACCTCATGCCGTATTTTCCCTTACGCTCTGGTCGGCACCGATCCTCAGGACCTCAAACATCAGGAAGGCCCCTCCGACCTTATTATCGGAGACTATACGACTATCAGGGAATATGCGACTATTAGCCGAGGCACTGCCCACGGAGGAGGAATTACCCGCATCGGTTCACACAATTTCATCATGGCTTATTCCCATATCGCCCATGATTGCCAGTTTGGGAACCATATTATTCTCTCAAACGGGGCCACTTTCGGCGGTCACAGTGAAGTTGAGGATCATGCCATTATCGGAGGACTCAGCGCCATCCATCAATTCTGTCGAATCGGCGCTTACGCATTTATCGGCGGGGCCTCCGGAGTTTCGCAGGACATTCCTCCCTTTGTCCTCGCGAATGGCAATCACACTCGTCTTTATGGGCTTAACGTTGAGGGGTTAAAAAGGCACAACTTCGACAAACACACCATCAGAACCCTTAACCAGACTTACCGTATTCTTTTCCGCACTACCGGGCTGTCTCTGACCAAAGCCATTGCCCGGGTTGAAAGCGAAATTGAAAATATCACTGAAGTCAGGCATATCATAAATTTCATCCAACAATCAAAGCGGGGCGTATGTCGAAGAAAATAGAACCTGAAAAACTCAGAGTCGGAGTTATTGGTGTAGGCCACCTGGGCGCTTTTCACGCCGAAAAGTATGCTCTGATCGATGAGGCTGAACTGATTGGAATCTTCGATCTTGATCATGATCGGGCTCGGGAGATCGGCCAGAAGATATCGGCACCGGTATATAATAATCTTGATGAGCTCCTTGACCACTGTCAGGCGGTCTCCATTGCAACCCCAACCTCATCCCATTTCACCCTGGCGCGCCAGGCGCTGCTGAAAAAAATCGATGTCCTGATCGAAAAACCAATCACAACCACCACCGATGAAGCCCGGAAACTTATTGCTCTGGCCCAAAAGCAGGACGCTGTCTTACAGGTTGGCCTGTTGGAGCGTTTCAATCCAGCCTATACCAATACCCGGCCACTGTTACTGAACCCTCGTTTCATCGAAATCCATCGCCTTTCGCCATTTACCTTTCGCAGTGTCGATATCGATGTAATTCTTGACCTCATGATTCACGATCTGGATCTTCTGGCGGCTATCGTCAAAAGCCCGATTACAACCCTCAATGCGGTCGGGGTTCCGATAATTTCCGAGCAGATTGATATTGCCAATGTCAGAGTCAATTTTGCAAACGGCGCGGTCGCCAATCTGACCGCCAGCCGGGTATCCTTGCACCGGGAACGCAGGATCAGAATTTTTCAACCTGACGGATACTTTTCTCTTGATTTCAGCAATTTCAGCACTACGATCTGCCGCCGGCAAGCGGGTAACTATCTGGAACCCTTTCCCAAAATCACTTCCGAAGAGCATAAATATCCGCAAAGTGACAACCTGCGCCTTGAAATTGAGGATTTTCTTGCCGCCGTTCGCCTGCGGCGCAGACCTACGGTAAGCGGTGAAGATGGTTTGGCGGCCTTGGAAACCGCAACCCGTATCAAGGAAGCCATCCGCATACAATCCAGCACCTGGCAATGAAGAAGCCAACTCCCCATCTGGTTATCGTTGCCGGTGAAGATTCAGGTGACCTGCATGGTGCCAATCTGGCAAAAGCCTTACGGCGACTATTGCCGGCCTGCCGACTTTCCGGTATCGGCGGGGAGAAAATGGCGGAAAATGGGGTTGAACTGATTTTTTCCTCAAAACGACTGGCGGTTGTGGGAATTTTTGAGGTGTTAAGTCGCTTGGGTGACATTATTCTCGGCGCCCGCAGCATTCGACGGCATTTGGCCGCAAGTCGTCCTGATTTGTTGATCCTGATTGATTTTCCCGACTTCAATCTGAACCTGGTGGCCCCTTTTGCCCGGCGCTTGCGGATCCCGATAGTTTACTATATAAGTCCCCAGATCTGGGCTTGGCGCCAGGGACGCATCAATAAAATCCAGCGCCTGGTAAAAAAGATCTTGGTCATTCTTCCCTTTGAAGAAGATTTTTATCGGCGCCGCCAAGTCACCAAGGTTGAATATGTTGGCCACCCACTGCTTGACCAGTTCAAATCTTTTCATCTCCCTCCCCTGCAGGAACGTCCCGACATTGCCTTGATTCCCGGCAGTCGACCAGGAGAAATAAGACGAATCTTACCTCTGATGATATGCGCAGCCAGACTTTATCTGCGAGAAAAGCCCGAAAGCCATTTCCGCATTCCGGTGGCTCCATCGATTGACATCAGCGACATTGAAAAGATGATTCCGACGGCATTTCGCAAACATGTATCGATTCAAAAAGTTCCTCTGACCGAGGTTCTTGCCGGAGTCTCTTTTGCCTTGGTGACCTCTGGTACCGCCACGCTGGAAACCGCTCTGGCCGGAATTCCGATGGTAGTTATCTACAGGGTCAATGAACTTTCTTACCAGCTTGGTCGCAGGTTGATTTCGGTACCCTTTATCAGCCTTGTCAACCTGATTGCAGGCCGGGAAATTGTCCCGGAGCTGATTCAGCGAAAAGCTCGCCCTGAAACAATCGTTGAACAATTGCGCAAAACCCTCGATCACCCGAACAAATACCGACAAACCTGCCATGCACTTGCGGCAGTCCGGAAGAAACTGGAGCGTATTGGTACCTCCGCCAGCCCCTCCGAAAAAGCCGCTCAAGCCCTGTGTAAATTTTTGCGTGAAGAAATTGGACAGCAACCATAAAATAGACTTCTCACGAAAAATTTCCGGTGCGAATAAAACCCAGTTGGATAATAAAAGGTGTTGCGACAAAGCGTTTTTTTTTAATTTACAGAGAATTTCGAGGCCATAAGCGACCTAATCTTGGTTGTTTTTCGCTTCGAAGCTCCTTATTCAGTCCGCCGGTTTGATTTTTTGCT
>DSCM01000129.1 GCA_011049115.1 Pseudomonadota bacterium | reverse complement strand
TGATTCCCTGCCGTCCGCTCTCGGGGCTCTGGAAGGGCTGGTGTTACTTGCCAATCAACTGCCCGCAGGCACCAACC
The DNA here is from genome assembly GCA_011049115.1 of Pseudomonadota bacterium. NCBI lineage: Bacteria > Pseudomonadati > Pseudomonadota > Pseudomonadota bacterium. The sequence goes on along the minus strand of DSCM01000129.1, from coordinate 41,255 downwards.
GGCTTGAACTTGACAGCGGCTGCGCTGTGGCCGGCATCGAGTTTCTCGGCACCGGTGACGCGATGGATTGCGTGACGGTCTCCGATCTGGCCGCAAAAAGCGGTGTCTTTGCTCGGCTGCAGTATCGCGAAAAAGGCGCCTGGAGTGGACTGTCCCTGCTCAACCGGGCCACTGAAGGCGCCAGGGTAACCTTGATCGCCTATGATGATGAAGGCAACTACCTGGGAGAAGAGGAACACCGGATCGAGCCCCGGGCGCAGTTGTCGGGCTTGCCCGAGGATTTGTTCAGTCGTCTGCTCTCCGCCCCCAGCTGTGTGCGCTATGTGGCGGATCACGCGCTTTCCGGACTCGTCATCAATTATCAAAGCACCGCCGCGACGGATGCCGGCCCGAAATCCGCCCTGATTGATATTCTGCCCGCCCTGGTGCTTGAGACCAGCGGCAGTCTGTACTAGTTTCACGACGGGGTTGGATCGGTTCCGACGCGGGGCCTGAGTTGCTGGAAAGGGGTCGAGAACGCGGTTTTTTGCCGCCGTCCTCGACCCCTTGATTTTTTAGAGGTTGTCGATCAAACGATTGATGTCATCGAGCTCGCTGTCGGTTTCAAGGTTGCCGGAGGGGCTTGGGTTGGCGCCGAAAAGCGACGCTTCATTTTGAAACGCCGCGATGAATTCGGTGTCCTCCATGGAGAGCTCAACATGGAAACTATGGTTGTCGGCGGAGCGAAAGGAGATGCGTCGGCACTGAGGGCGGGTCAGCGGGGTCGCAATCGACATGGTAATGACGCTGGCGATGGTGATGCCCTTGGGCTGATGGTTGCCGGCGATCAGGCCGAAACGGTCCTTGATCAGGCTGCGCGCCTTGCCCATGATCTGGTTAACCAGCTCCCCGATACTGTCCACCACCTCGTCCGAGGTATGGTCCCGAGCCAGATCCTCCGCCGGTAAACCCATATAGAGCATGGATTTGCGATACAGTTCCAGGGCGACTTCGCCGCCGAGGTTCATGATGAAAAGGCCGGAATAATCCCCGAAAAACTGCACAAAGCAACCGATGTCGGGCTTGAGAAACACCGCCGGGACCTTCTGAATGGTGGGGGCGATAGTGATTTTGCTGTTGGTGGCCTGGCTCAGGGTCTGTTCGCAGGCGTGAGCGAAAATGCGAGCAACTTCATTGATTGTCTGTGTGCATCCGTAAGGCATGAAAGCTCCAGTACCGTAAGTTTGCCTGCGCTCAATCCCGGCCCGTAGTCATCGGTCCGCTCTGACGACGCAGGGGCCGAGAAATATCAATATGCCCGGCCAGGGTTTTTTCAATTTTACCCCCAATTAGAATTTGTAATTGATCGTATTCCGGAAAGTTTTCGAGCAGGCTCTGCGCCAGACAAAAGATGGCCAGCCTTTCGTCCTGAGCTCCGTAGGCGGCAACCGCGGTAAGGATTTCAGGGTCCAGATCCAGGACCATGACGGGCGGAGCCAAATTGCTGTTAAGGATTCGGGTCGACTCCGGCAGCGGCGCGATTCCGGGATAGCGCGTTTCGGTTAAGCGCGCCACGATAGCGGTTATCTTTTCCGATTGGCTAAGTTTCGGCATTGATACGCTCAGGGGTTGCGGCCGGCTCAGATCGGAGGTCAGTCGATAAATTGTCAGGCTGTCCCGTGTGGTGATCGGTGGGTTGCGGTCAATTTTCGGACTTGGGTTTCGACCGGGCGGCGCCCCGGGAGCCGGCTTTTTTTGCGAAGCGGCTGGTCGGTTTGCGCAGGTCTCCTGCCCGGGGAGCTTAAATCGGTCAGCAAAAAACAGGGCAGCCAACAAACCGCAGACCAGCAGCAGAAAAAAAACGGCCGGGAGTAATCTTGGTTGCCGGGCTGCCGGGTGCGCTCCTCTATGGGTCGGTTTTTTCCTTTTATGGATAGGTTTACGAGCCAAGAATATTTCCTGCTACCGGTTTCACTCGCGTCGCCGAGGAAAATCGGTTGAGAATCAAAAAAACCTGCCTGACTAAGCCTGTCTTTTATCACAGCCGCGCCTGTGAAACAATCTCAAAATATTTCGGCTCAACCTGATGCCTTTCCTGGGCGACCACAACCCGGTTGCGGCCGTTCTGTTTGGCTTCGTACAGAGCTTTGTCCGCGCCCTGGACCAGATCAAGCCCTAACTGGCTTTCATTGCCTGCCAGCCCTAGACTGGCGGTTATTTTAAGATGGATGTTGCCTTGGGCAGCAAGGGTCAATTTCGCAATGGCGCGGCGGATGCGCTCGGCAATCTGGCGACCTTCTCGAAGCCCGGTTTCCGGAAGAATGATCGCGAATTCCTCTCCTCCATAGCGACAAGCGATATCGCTGGCGCGGAGTTCACTGGCTAAAACCCGTCCCAGTTCTTTGAGGACCAGATCTCCGGTTTGATGTCCGAAGCTATCGTTGATCTTTTTGAAATGGTCGAGATCGAGCAGAATCAGGCTCAGGGCGTGCCGGTAGCGGTCGGCCCGGGCACTTTCGGCTTGTAGCGCCTCATCAAAATATCGGCGATTGCCAAGCCCGCTCAGACTGTCCAGCCGCGCGTCTTTTTCCAGAGCCTTCAAGTGCCGGGCTTCGGTAATTCTGGTGCTGAGCTGCTGCAAACAAAAATTGAGGATTTGTCGCTTCTCCGCCGTCACCGGTCGGGACAGATACAGCTTGAGTCGCTCCGATTCCCCGGCTGCGCCGTCGCCGGCCAGGGCGAATGCCGCCAAAAATCCGTCGGGGTCGGCAGACGGAGGAAAAACCGAGGTCTGGTCGACAAGGTGTTGGGAATGGCCTTGCGGATTGAGTTCGGCCAACAGCCCGCGCAGCTGCAGGCTGAGGGCGGGGCTAAGCTTCTGGCCGGTCAGCACCACGGTGATTTGGGAGCGGTGTTCATGGAAAAGGATGGCGGTGCCCGGCGCCACAATGGTCCCCAGGTGTTTGCCGGCGGCGATCAGCATGGCTGTCGGAGACTGGAGGCGCAGGCGAATAAAAAAATTGTGCAGAAATGAGGCGCCGCAAAAACCGGGGGCTTCGTGGCGCTTGTTGACTGCGAGGGTGGATGGCTTTGAAAACAGATATCCGATGGCCGCTATTGCCGGATTGGGGCGGGAACCAAATCTGAGTGGTTGGTTGTCATAAAACATGTGTTTTCCTCCCAAAAATTCCAGATGGGGCTGATTTTGCGCCGCCGCGGCCGACGTGGATTTTCTTTACGGTCGCCGTTCGCTTGCGGTTTTTCAGCGTTCATGGCGCCCAGATTGTGGAACGCGCTCAAAGCGCTCAGACCGCTGATCGCCCTCGAAATGGCAGCTTGGCCGCAGAGCGAGCAAGGTTCTTTCTTTTGCTGAGCGGGTTCGCAACAGTCGTGCCAGGGTTCTTGCGGGCCGCTTCCGAGCCGCGAATTTATTCTATAGTAAGCTGTAAGTCGTTGATAAAACAGGGGATAAAACAATGTGAAGGTTGCGTCGGCGGCGCTGTTCTGAGCGCTTGCGTGCTCGATAAAAGGAACGCAGAAAAGGTCTTTTGAGATGCCTGTCAGAAAAATGGAAACCCAGTGTCAATTTCCCCGGCGGTAAAAAAGCAGAGGCGAAGGTGGGGCTGATTCGTGGGGGGGGTACTGAGGGCTCAACCTTTTAACATCTCAATAAAGGTTTCAAGGCGTGTCAGGGTGCGTCCGTCGATCGCGCCCGGTTGGTCGGCTTCAAGCGTCAGGCAGGGGACCGGCAGTTGCCGTTTGAAAAGAATATCTTCAATTTGACGAAAACAGAAGGATTGGGTGTAATGAATGATTCCGTCAAGCCGGCGTTCTTCGCAGGCATGAATAATATCTCGCAGGCGTCCCGTGACGGAGTAGGGATAGGTGTAAAGCGAATACTGCTCGGCGAGGCTGGTATCCGGCCCCTGGAGCATGGCGAACTGGCGTGGAACCTCATTAAAAACCACGGCCGCGCCCAGTTGTTCGAGGGTTGGGAAAAGATTGCTGAGAATCGGCGGCACACCGGCCAGGCCGAGGCGGATTGTCGGATTTGCCGGGCGGCGCCTTGCGGCCTGGCCGAGAAACGTATTCAGATCATTTGCAAAAAGCCGCGGCTCGCCGTTGAAATCGCTGGCTCCGACCAGAAAGAGCAGGTTTTCAGCCCCGGAAACCTGACCGCTCTGCCAGGTCAGACGGTCAAGCTCGCCCAGGCGCAGGCGGATTCTGTCGAGCCCGGCTTTGATCTCATTGGTGGCCCCTATCGGGGCTTGAAGTCGGTCGGCCAGGTCGTTGATGGCTTGAGTCATTTGGCGGGAATCGGGAGTCAGGGGATAGGAAAAAGGCATGACTTCTCTGCCGTCATCGGAGAGAATTTCTCCCAAAGCAATGCCGTTGCTGCAGTCGCCGCCGCTGACAATAATAATCTTTTCGATCTTTTGCTCCAGCATGACGCCGTAGAGTCCCTTGGTCCAGGCGCAGGAGGTTCGCGGGAATCCGGCGTCTTCGGCCAGATGGATGAAATGGCCGGGGTCGGCGTGGTTGATGAAAAGGTTGTTGAGATCGCAGGGTTGATGGCCGGCGGCGAAAACAACTTCGATGGGAATCGTGGAGGTGATGCCGATTTTCATGGGTGGACTCAGGCCGGGGTTGAGGTTGAGACTGCTCGTGGGCGGCAAGCAGGTTGAACGCGCTGCTTTTGTCGCGTGTCTTGATCGGCAACGCCACGCTAAAAGGGCGGACCGTTGCCGGCCCGCCCTTTTAGCCTAAAAAGAATTTTTTGGTCAACCGGAATTTATCTTGATCACCCTCGATTTTCGCGGGTGTCAACCAGGCTTTGCACCACGGAAGGATCGGCCAGGGTGGAAGTGTCTCCGAAACCTTCGACCTCGTTGGCCGCGATCTTGCGCAGGATGCGGCGCATAATCTTGCCGGAACGGGTTTTGGGCAGGGCCGGGGCCCACTGAATCATGTCGGGGCTGGCGATCGGTCCGATCTCCTTGCGCACGAGACTGACCAGCTCTTTTTTGAGTGCATCTGTACCCTCGATGCCGGCGTTCAGGGTCACGTAAGCATAGATGCCCTGTCCTTTGATTTCATGCGGCATGCCGACAACCGCAGCTTCGGCGACGCTGGGATGAAGCACCAGCGCGCTTTCGACTTCGGCGGTCCCCATGCGGTGGCCGGAGACGTTGATAACGTCATCAATCCGGCCCATCAGGCGATAATCGCCATTAGCTTCGCGCATGGCGCCGTCACCGGTGAAATAATAGCCGTCGTACTGAATGAAATAGGTGGTGCGGAAACGATCCGGGTCTCCGTAAACACCGCGCATCAAACCCGGCCATGGTCTGCGAATGCAAAGGGCTCCTTCGCCGGGCCCGTTGATTTCAACCCCGCTAACCGGGTCGACAATCAACGGATCGCAGCCAAAGAAAGGTGTGGTGGCGTAACCCGGTTTCATATCGATGGCGCCGGGCAGACCGGTGATCAGAATGCCGCCGGTTTCGGTCTGCCACCAGGTGTCGACGATCGGGCACTTGCTGCGGCCGGGAAGTTCGTAATACCATTTCCAGGCTTCCGGATTGATCGGTTCACCGACCGTGCCGAGCAGGGTCAGACTGTCGAGTTTGTGCAGCCGACTGGAAACGTATTGCTCGCCCTGGCCCGCGATCGCGCGAATCGCGGTCGGAGCGGTGTAGAGGGTGTTGATCTTGTGCTTGCCGATAATATCCCAGTAGCGGCCCGCGTCAGGATAATTGGGAACCCCTTCAAACATGACCGTGGTCGCGCCGTTGCATAACGGCCCGTAGACAATATAGGAGTGGCCGGTGACCCAACCAATATCGGCGGCGCAGAAATAGATGTCGCCGTCATGGTAGTCGAAGATAATCTTGTGTGTAAAGGAGGTGTAGACCAGATAACCGCCGGTGGTGTGCATGACCCCTTTGGGCTTGCCCGTGGAGCCGGAGGTATAGAGCAGGAAAAGCGGATCCTCGGCATCCATCCATTCCGGTTCGCAATTGGCGTCCACCTTGGCCATTTCCTCGTGATACCAGAGGTCGAAGCCGGGCTTCATGGGAACCTCGACCGCACTTTCATGTTTGACGATAATGGTGTTTTTGATGCTCGGACACATCGCAACCGCGGCGTCGACGTTGACCTTCTGGTCAATGACCTTGGCGCCGCGATAGTAGGCGTTGCAGGAGATCAGAAAGCTGGAATCGCAGTCCAGGATCCGGTCCTTGAGGGCATCGGCCGAGAAGCCGCCGAAAACGATGGAGTGCATCGCCCCGATTCTGGTGCAGGCCAGCATGCAGATGGCCAATTCCGGAATCATCGGCAGATAAAGGGTTACCCGGTCGCCCTTTTTAATCCCGTGGGCTTTCATGACATTGGCGAATTTGCAGACCTGTTCGTGTAGCTCTTTGTAGGTATACTTTCTGTCAACCGTGGGCTCGTTGCCTTCAAAGATAATCGCGGTCTGGTCGCCCCGTTTGGCGAGGTGGCGGTCCAGGCAGTTATAGGAAACATTGAGCTTGCCGCCGATAAACCATTTCAGATAGACTTCATCCTTGCTGAATTTCCAGTCCTGGACCTGGTCCCACTCCTTGAACCAGGTGACATATTCCTTGGCGATCCGGGCCCAGAAACCATCGTTATCCCTGAGCGACTCATCATAAAGCTGCTGATACTCTTCGCGACTTTTGAAGTAAGCTTTCGCTCTGAAAGAGGCTGGAACTTCGTAGACTTGTTTGAGTTCGGTGTCTGCCATTGATAACTCTCCTGCTCGTATAGGGTTGGCGGTTTACTGTGGGCTGATGTTCCCCGTTTTTCCGGCGCGCTGAGGAGGGGGTAGGCTGCCGAAAACATACAAAATACAAATGTCCCGAGGACAGTGGAGAAGTCCTGGGTTATTGTATTTATCATGTCGGGTCGGTATGTTCTATAAGAGCGTTATAAAAATGTCAAGCAAAAATTATATTAATTGAATTTAAAGGACGCCGTCCGGGTTCGACAAACGCTTGCCGGCGCCGGAAAGAATGCCGGATAAGGGATTTGCCGGGATTGGCTCAGCGTAAAATAAAATACAAATTTTAATGTTAGATAGCTTCTTTATCACGCTGGGTTGGCATGTGAATTTGAATTGTTATGCCAGTTTACGTTAAGAGTTAAAGTGGAATCGGCGCTTTGGTTTGTCTTGTCGGGACCGTGTCTTTCGAAAGAAATATAAAGGTGGTTAGGATTGGAATGCTTTGTATACAGATTGCGCTTGACTTCTCGGCGCGGATGGTTTAGTGGTAAACCATTATTTTAATTGTCCAAGTTATGCGCTATTTTTCGCAATGCTGGCCGGGTGTGTTTTATCCGGCTTTCGGCATCTGGCAGGGTATGTTTCAATTGAGTTTTGAGGAGGTTTGCAGATGGGAAAATATGAAGAGCTGTATCGTCAGTCAATTGAGTCTCCGAACGAATATTGGGCCGCGGCGGCGGCTGATGTACAGTGGGTCCGGAAATGGGATAAGGTTCTGGATGATTCCGCGGCGCCCAATTTTTATCGCTGGTTTACCGGTGCCGAACTCAATACTTGTTACAACGCGCTGGATTACCATGTCGAAAATGGCCGGGCCGATCAGGTTGCCGTGATTTATGACAGTCCTCAGACTCAGACGGTGAAAAAGATAACCTATAATGAGCTTTTAGACCAGGTGGCCCGTTTTGCCGGCGCGTTGCGGGCGCAGGGTGTGGGCAAGGGGGACACGGTCGTCATCTACATGCCGATGATTCCCGAGACGGTGGTCGCCATGCTTGCCTGTGCCCGGATCGGCGCCGTCCATTCCGTGGTTTTCGGGGGGTTCGCACCCAATGAACTGGCGATTCGCATCGACGACGCCAAGCCGAAGTTGATGATCTCCGCCTCCTGCGGGTTGGAAGGCGCGAGCAAGGTCATTCCCTATAAGCCGCTTCTCGATCAGGCGATCAAACTGGCGGCGGTCAAACCTGAGAAATGTATAATTTTTCAACGGCCGCAGGTTCAGTCTGTACTGATTCCCGGACGTGATCTGGATTGGAATGAAGTTTATGCCCAGGCCGAGCCGGCTCCATGCACGACAGTCAAGGCGACTGATCCCCTTTATATTCTCTATACTTCCGGAACTACTGGGATTCCCAAAGGGGTGGTTCGCGATAATGGTGGTCATGTGGTCGCTCTGAAGCAAAGCATGCGCCAGGTTTACGGGGTTGAGCCCGGAGATGTCTATTGGGCGGCCTCCGATGTCGGCTGGGTTGTCGGCCACTCTTATATTGTCTATGCGCCGCTTTTTCTGGGCTGCACGACCATCCTTTACGAGGGTAAACCGATCGGTACCCCCGATGCCGGTGCCTTCTGGCGGGTGATTTCCGAACATAAGGTGAAGGTTCTTTTCACCGCGCCGACCGCCTTTCGGGCGATTAAAAGGGAAGATCCCAATGGGGAGCTGTTGAAAAAATATGATCTTTCCGAGTTTAAATATCTCTTTCTGGCCGGTGAGCGTCTTGACCCCGATACCTATCACTGGGCCGCTAATCTTCTGCGTATTCCGGTTATTGACCACTGGTGGCAGACCGAAACCGGCTGGGCGATTGCCGCCAATTGTCTGGGGATCGAGCAGTTTCCGATCAAGCCGGGCTCTCCGACCAAAGCCGTGCCCGGCTATAATGTGAAAATTCTGGATGGTGACGGCAAAGAGTTGGGAGCGAATCAAGAAGGCATCGTCACGATTAAATTGCCCCTGCCACCGGGCTGTCTGCCGACCCTCTGGCAGCAGGATCAGCGTTATGTCGAGTCATATGTCAGCGTCTACCCCGGTTATTATTTCACCGGTGACGGCGGTTATATTGACGACGAGGGCTATGTTTACATTATGGGCCGGGTTGACGATGTCATTAACGTTGCCGGGCATCGTCTTTCCACCGGCGGCATGGAAGAGATTGTCGCGACCCATCCCGATGTTGCCGAGTGCGCGGTTCTCGGAGTCGAGGACGAGCTCAAGGGGCAGGTGCCGGTCGGATTTTTCGTGCTGAAAGCCGGGGTCACCAAGGACCCGGCCGAAATTGCAAAAGAGTGTGTGCAGATGGTGCGGGAACAGATCGGCGCGGTCGCCTGTTTCAAGGTTGCCACCGAAGTTGCCCGTCTGCCTAAAACCCGTTCCGGAAAGATTCTGCGCGGCACCATTCGCAAGATTGCCGATAATGAAAAGTATTCGGTGCCGTCAACCATTGATGACCCCGCGGTTTTAGGGGAAATCGAAGAAGCGGTCACTAAAATCGGATATGGAAAAGCGCGCAAAGCTTAATCTTTTTCTTGGCGCTCGGCCGAAATTCATTGCAGCTATTCAGGTGACTGAATAGTTTTAGGATGTTGAACAAAGTCAAGAAGCCGGCTCCGCGGAGGGCCGGCTTCTTGGTTTACAGGGAATCCGGACGGCGCTCCAGATACAGGCCCTGGTATTCTGCCGCGTGCTCGTAAAATTCGAGAAAAATTTCCTGTTTCTCAGAGGTCGGCCGGTGGCCCTCTAAAAGGGCGTGGATTTCGTCATCGAAACGCATTTGCAGAAGCTCGAAGAGATGAAAGCGTTGTACCGTGAAATTCAAGCTTCGCGCCGTTTTTTCAAGATGGTCGAAGCGGATGCTATACTCGTCATGATCCTTGAGGTGGATGCGGCGCGGATTGCGGTTGCTGACCGGGGGGGTGATGGCTGCATAGAGGGAAAAGGGGTAAGGCAGCATGGTATCGCAGCCGTGTTCCGTGATCACGGCGCGTTTGATGTTGGTCCGGGCCAGCATTTCCAGAACAAGCAGTGCTCCGTAATTGAAATTAAAGCTTTCCGGTAGTTCGGCCAGATCGAGTCCGTAAGCGGTAATCTGACGGGCGCATTCGAGCAGCAGTTGCGTTTCATCCAGCTGCTGCTCGAAACGGGCGGACTCTGTACAACTTTTCAGATCGCTGCGCTTAAGAAGTGATTGTAAGGTGTTTTTGCTGATCTCGGTGATGGTCGGCAAATCTCCGATAACTTCATTGAGAATGATAAGCTCGGACGAGGCTTGCCGGTTGTTCTCAAGCCAGGTGAAAATATCCTGACCGTAAAATTCGGCTTGATATAGTGAAAGTCTTTGTTGTTGAATCGCAAGCAGGCGGGGAGAAATATCCACCATGGTTACGCTTTGCGGGCGGATAACTTCAAGCAGGGCCGCCATCAGCGTTCCATAACCGCCGCCGACCTCGACAAGCTCGCCGCAGTTTGCGGGCAGGCCCCGGTCCAGCAAAAATTTTGCCAGCCGGCGGCCATAGGCCTGTGGGCGCTGCAGGGTTTTTGCAAAGGCGCCGTCTCCGTCACCGAGCGATTGACAGACCGTCATTTCCCAGAGTAGGCTGGGATGGTCGCCGGTATAGTAGGCGCTGGTCAGATTCAGGCTGGTCGAGCTCATATCACCACTCCCTTGCCGGTTGCGGCTGAAGGTCGCGTCAGCCGCGCAGCAGACGTCCGCCGATCAGGTGGTAGTGGACATGATACACCACCTGTCCCCCTTCCCGATTGACATTGGCCAGAATCCGGTAGCCGCTTTCCGCTACCGCGAAGTCCTGCGCCAGTTTTTTGATGACCCGGTGGATCTCGGCGATGATTTCCATTTCCGTATCCGGAATATCATTGATGGTCGCGTAATGTTTTTTAGGAATAATCAGCAGGTGAACCGGGGCCTTCGGGTTGATATCTTTAAAGGCAAGAAAATTCTCATCTTCATAGACTTTGTCGGCTGGGATGATTCCCTTGACGATTTTGCAGAACAGGCAGTCTTCCATAAGCGCACTCCCTCCCAGGCATTGATTCAAAGCCGTTGTCGTTATCTTATGCAGGCGTAACTTTTCCCCGTAATCTGACTCAAAAACTGATTTCATTCAGGTGGTTGCAAATTACCATCAGGCAAGCCCTAATTGCGTTAGGGTTTTGTTTTCCCGTTTTCAGCTCATGACCGCGCCGCCGGCCGCCGAGCCGACCCCGCGGGCGTAGCGGGCCAGATATCCTTGTGTGATCTTGGCGGCCGGAGCTTGCCACAAGGCGCGCCGTCGAGCTAATTCGTCTTCCGCGACCAGCAATTCCAGGCTGCGGCCCGGAATATCGATTTTTATCTGGTCGCCTTCCTCCACCAGCGCCAGTAAACCTCCGACGGCGGCTTCGGGGGAAATGTGGCCGATAGCGGCGCCCCGGGTGCCGCCGGAAAAGCGGCCGTCGGTTAACAGGGCGACCTCTTTGTCGAGTCCGATCCCGGCCAACGCCGCCGTCGGCGAGAGCATCTCGCGCATACCGGGTCCGCCGCGCGGGCCCTCATAGCGAATAACGACAACTTCGCCCGGGTTAATTTTTTGGGCAATGATGGCGGTAAAGGCTTCTTCCTCGCTCTCAAAGACCCGGGCCGGGCCCTGGTGACGCAGCATTTCTCCGGCCACGGCCGCTTCCTTGACAACCGCACCTTCGCCGGCCAGGTTGCCGGTCAGAATCGCCAGCCCGCCGGTTTGGTGATAGGGATTGTGCAAAGGTCTGATCACTTCGAAATTGGTCACGCGAACCGCCGGATGGCTTAGATGATCAGCCAGGGGCTTGCCGCTGACCGTCAGGCAGCGGCCGTTTATCAGACCTTTTTCCGCCAGGATTTTCATGATGGCGCTGACTCCTCCCGCCTGATGCAGATCTTCCAGGTGATCCGGGCCCCCTGGCGACAGGTTGCAGAGATGGGGGGTCCTGGCGCTGGCCCGGTTAAACTCGGACAGCTCCAGATTGAGTCCGGCTTCATGGGCAATGGCCGGCAGGTGTAGTGAGGTGTTGGTCGATCCTCCGAAGGCCATGTCGACCGCCAGGGCATTATGAAAGGCCTCCAGGGTCAGAATCCGGCGAAAATTAATTTGCTGTGCCACCAGATTCATGATGGCAATGCCGCTTTCCTTGGCCAGGCGAATGCGGGCCGCGTCAACCGCGAGAATGGTGCCGTTGCCGGGCAGGGCGATTCCCAGGGCTTCGGTCAGACAGTTCATCGAATTGGCGGTAAACATGCCGCTGCACGAGCCCGCCCCGGGACAGGCTGAATTTTCCAGATCGCTGAGTTCTTCCGGGCTGATTGCACCGATCTTAAGTTTTCCCATGCCCTCGAAAACCGTGATCAGATCAATCTGTCGGCCGGCGCAGTTTCCGGTGCGCATGGGGCCGCCGCAGATAACAATGGTGGGCAAATCAAGTCGTGCCCCAGCCATGATCATCCCCGGCACAATCTTGTCACAATTAGGGAGCAGGACCAGGCCGTCAAAAGGATAAGCCCGAGCCATGCTTTCCACTGAATCGGCGATCAATTCCCGGGAGGCCAGCGAATATTTCATGCCCTCATGGCCCATGGCGATGCCGTCGCAGATCCCGATTGTCGAAAATTCCATCGGCGTGCCGCCGGCCATGCGAATCCCGGCCTTGACCGCGGCGCAGATCTGGTTGAGGTGGAGATGGCCTGGAATAACTTCGTTGGCCGACTGGGCGATGCCGATTAAGGGGCGTTGCAGTTCGCTGTCGGTATAGCCGAGGGCTTTAAGCAGGGAACGATGCGGAGCCCTTTCCGCGCCTCTGGTTATGAGATGAGAGCGCATAGATTTACTCCTGTGCGGTTGGCGGCGAGTGGTTTTCAGGTTGCGTCTGAGTCATGGGTTGGTATGGTTTCTGCTCTTGCTGGAGCAATGCCGGGATCTCGGTCGCATAGGCTACGGGAAAGGTTGTTCCGCTGTCGCCTTCCATCTGGCCGATGCTGCCGTCATCCCCGAAAAAATCGATGATTGTCATTCTGCCGAGGGGTTGGATGAAGCTTAAGCCCAGAATCTTACCGTTAATGGGATCCTTGATGACCTTCGTGGCGGCGAAAACCTCAAGTTGCCGCCCTTGGCGGAGGCGGCTGCGATGCCCGGCTTCAACGACAACTTGAGTTTGATTTTGCGGACTGATTCGACACCACCAGGAAGCTGCACTGACGAGTTTACGCAGGGGAACTGGATCATTGGGAACCAGAGGGCGTAGTAGCTGGCCGGTTGAGGTTTCTCTGAAGGTGAAGGAGGCGACATTTTCCCCGGTCTGGCTGTCAATCCAGTCACAGGTGTAATTATGCAGCTTCGTTCCGGCACGCTGGCTCAGAAAGATGATAAATTGCGCCGTCAGTGGTTGCTCCTGTTGCCGCAGCCAGGCGCGACCGGCCTGCAGAAGCTCGTCTCTCTGAGTCAGCAGTCGGTATGGTCCCGCAAAATTTTCTTCAAGATTTTGCTGGACCCGTAACGGGAGTTTTTCTTCAAGTTCCATGATCAGCAGACTGACCAGTTCAGGCCGGAGAATACTGCTGCGGGAAGGAAAGAAAAAAGCCCGGCGCCTAAGCAGAGGCGTCTCCTCCGCGCTGTCGGCCTCGGCCGCTTGGCTCTGCAGGGTTTCTTCCTCGACGGCTGGGGGGGGGCTCGGAGAGCTTTCCGCCCAGGGAGTTTCCTGATCCGGCGTGTTCTCTTCTGCTTTTTCCCCCGTTAACGCAGCCACCTCGGGGATTGAGGCGCTTTCATGATAGGCTTGGTACCGGCCCGCGTGATAGACCTGCATCGGTATCCAGAGCGTCGGCGTTGCTTCCGGGTCCGACGACGCTTGGGGGTTGCTTACCCGAATATAAACCACGCCCTTGACCTCCATGGTCTCGAAATTGAAGCGGCTGTCTTCGGGAAAACGATCGATTTCGAGGCGGGGAAGAAAGGGAAGACTGCAGCCGCCAAGCCCGAAAATAAGGGTGAAAAGTAAGAGCAAGAGCCCACGTGGCCGGCACGGAAAAGGTTTCATGCAGTGTGATTTCAGGTCAAGGGTTGAAAAATAACGGGGATGCAAAGCCTTCTTCCAGCCCCGTGCAGGGGGCGCAGGGAAAATTATTCAACCGCCTTGACCATGTCGTCCTGAGCGAATTTGCCATTGGCCAGGGGTTCACAGATGGCTCCGTCGAGACCAAAAAAATCCACTATTTTAACGGTTCCCTTGAGGGCTCCCTGGGCCTGCCCCAGGGAAAGCCTGGTGCCTGGGTCTTTGATTTCGCTGCCTTTGGCGTAAACCCTCAGATTCTGGCCCGCTTGCAGCCCGCTCATGCGCCCGGCATTAATCAGAAGGCGCTGATTTTCAACCTGGATGACCCTGGCGCTCCAATCGATCATTCGGACATGGCCGACCAGACTGCCGATAACCTGTTCCGAACCCGGGGTCGCGGGGTTTAAATTATAGCTCTTGACCGGATAGCCGGTGGTCGCGTCCAGCAACTGCAATTCAACCTGCTGGGTCGGCGTATTGTAGGCGCCGCCCATATAGTTGTAATTGCCGGAAAAGTGAATTTTTTCCAGAATTATGGCATGAGCTCCGAGCTCCTGACCCAGTTGGCTGATTCGGGCCTGGGTATCCAGCGATAGATTGTAAACCTGAGCCGTACGGCTGTATTGCTCAACGGCCTCGCGGGGAATCAGGTTGATGCCGGGAGCTGTGGCCAGTTGCTGAAAGATTTTCTGGCTGAAGGCATCCTGCGGCGAAGTACTGAGTCCGTGTTGCGGATAACTTATTAAAAACAGCACTTTACGCTTGATTCCGCTGAAAGAAAAAGCTTCGTTTGCAGGGGCTCCGAAAAATGAGCTTCCAGCAGCATTGCTTTCCACTATTCCTCCCGGCAGGGTCGCTTCCAGGCCGCTTCCGTAAACTGGGTGCATCGGTTGCAGGGGCTGGGCTTCGGGATAGGCGCCGTAAGCGAGGTTTCCCGTCCCCGAATAAACCGGCGCGGCCGTCATACCGTAAGCCGGTTGCGCGGTGGCCATGCCCTGGGCCTGATAGTTGGAAGCCGGAGTCTGAGTCGCGCCGTAATAACCTGGAGTGGCGTTCATCGCATAGTTGGGATTGGGATTGTAAGGCTGTCCCGGCTTGAAGGCGTCGGCGACCGGGGCCGGCTGGCCATAGGCCTGGGTATATGTGTTGTTGTCGGCCATGGGCTGCTGATAAAGATTAGCATTTTGCACCGGCGCCTGGCTTGAGTATTGGCCGCTGTATTGCGGTTCGTCATCAATCAGGCTGGAATCCTGGACCAAAGCCTCTTCCTCCTGGACCTTTTGGCTGCCGAAAAATGGAATGTGCCAGCTGCAGCCGCTGACCATGAAAGCCGCTATTATGCAGAAAAATACGATCTTTCTTGTCATGGGTGTTTTCTCCTTGGTATGATGCTTGAAAATTGGCGGCCCCGCTAAAACACAGCTTTATCCTGAGAGTCCGTTGCCAGAAAATCGCGGCTCCCCAGGGAGTAGAGCTGTTTTTTACACGGCCGATAGATGCTTTGTCCAGCTATGGCATAGACCGGATTCTTTTTCAATCTTTTTTGTGGTAAGCTTTGTCGCTCAGCCAGGCGGAGCGACAGGTTGAATTAAAGAAAGTGACTAATGCGGGAACGAGTCCTGCGACTCAAATGGCCCTCATGGCCCGCAAATAAGTACTCTAATCAGCCAGCCCGGTTATTCTGTGGATGTTCTGGAAAGATGGCCTGATTTTTGTCGGAAATCGGGATGGTGTTCCCAAAATTTCCTGAAAGTAATCAGCTTTCGAGCTGGTTTGCGCGGAAGTGTTTACAGAAATTCCGACAAGCCGGCTTGCTGTAATTCGGCTACGACTTCCTTGACCTGCTGAGAACTCCCTTTCCGGCAGATCAAAAGCGCGTCGTCGCTTTCCACCACAAGCAGATTTTCAACATCCACCAGGGCCGTTAGCTTGCGACTGTAGACCGTGTTGTCGGTGGCCTCGATCGAGATGACCGGCGTGCTCTGCGAAAAAGGGCTGAGCTGTAATTCGTCAAGTGAATCCCAACTGCCCAGATCACTCCAGGGAAAATCAGCGGGAACGACGACGACCCGAGTTGATTTTTCCATGATGCCGACATCGATGGACATGGGGTCGACCTCCTGGAAAAATTGACTGAGGGCTGGTTGCAAGCCTTCGGCGGCCAGGAGTGCGGCAAATTTTATCCGCGATTTTCCCAGTTCGGGAGCCAGTTTGCTGATTTCGCGCAGGATCGTACCGGCCTGCCAGATGAAGATTCCGCTGTTCCAGTAGTAGCCGCCATCCATAAGATAGGTCGCGGCCGTGCGGTAATCGGGTTTTTCGACAAATCTTTTAACTTCGTAGGCGGCGATTTTTGCCTTCTCCTCAGGCAGTTTCGTGCCGCCCTGAATATAGCCATACCCAGTTTCGGGGCGGTTTGGGCGGATCCCCAGGGTTACCAGACTGCCGCTGGCGGCGCATTCCGCCGCGCGACGTAAATGGTCATGAAAGCGCCCGGGATCACCGATGTAATGATCGGCTGGAAACACCATCATGATAGCGTTGTCGCCGGCCTTAAGCGCCAGCAGCTGCGCGGCCACGGCAATGGCGGGCCCGGTATTACGCCCCTCGGGCTCGGCGATGATCTGGGTTCTGTCCAGCCAGGGCTTGAGCAAGCCGTAAACCTCATCGGCCTGTTCCTGGTTGGTGAGCACCATGATTCGCTCCGCCGGAATATAGGGCAGCAGGCGTTCCAATGTGGTTTCCAGGGTGGTTTTTCCGGAGAGCAGGGGAATGAGTTGTTTCGGTTTCTGATGACGGCTCAAAGGCCAGAAACGGGTTCCGGAGCCTCCAGCGAGAATAATTCCATAGACTTCTTGCATGGTTATGTCCTTGGCAGGGCTTGAAAAAGATATTGGTTACAGATTTTCCGGGGTGGTTACCGGGGGTACGCGCTGATAATCATCCTCGTATCTGACGATGTCGTCTTCGTCAAGGTAGTCTCCGATTTGTACTTCAATGATTTTTACAATTGCCTTTCCCGGGTTGCCGAGCCGGTGCCGGCTATTCCGGGGAATATAGACATGCATGCCGGTTTCCAGACGTAGATCTTCATCACCCAGAGTCACTAGGCAGGGACCAGCGGTTACCACCCAGTGCTCGCTGCGTTGCCGATGAGATTGCAGACTCAATCGCTGGCCGGGATTGACCAGAATTTCCTTGACCTGATAGCTTTCCGCCAGCAGGAGGGAACGATAGGATCCCCACGGGCGAGAAACGGGGTCGTGCATCAGTCTTCCCTCGCGGTTTAGTTGAGCAACTCCAAGGCGTATTTGCCGTTTTGGTTACGGGTCAGGACAACCATGACTTCCTGATTTTCTTTCTGGGTAAAGCCGAAGTCGACAATGTCACGCGGAAATCGGGGCGAACGCCAGGATTCGCGCATCTCTCCGGCCTGCCATTGAACCCCGATAATCTGATCATATTTGATCTTGTCATCGATAATCAGGCCGATGCCCTTATCCACCAGCCCCGGGTTCACGACCCTTTCCTTTTTGATCAGAAAACTCTGCCGGCCATAGCTGTTGCGCATGACAAAGCGGCGGGCGGCATAGCGTATCTCAGCAGTTTTGGTAATCGAAAAGCCGCCTTCATAGACGGTTTTAGCAAGTTTCTGCAGGTAGATGGTCTCATCGAAAGCTCCGAAATGTTGGTCGCAACTGACCAACATTTCGGAGCTTTCGGCATTAAATCCAGCCAAGTTGCCCTGTTCATCGATGATCAGAAGCTGATTTTCGTTAAAAGGGTTCAGTGTGAAATTGTAGATGGAAAACACATCCCGAGCCTGGCGGAACTGGTTGCGGACCGAAAACCTGCCCTGAAAGAAACCTCCCCAGTGAATCGGTACCTGGTACTGCTTGAATGCGCCCATCTCCTGGGCCAGCAGCACCCGCTTGCCGTCTCGCAGTTCAAGTACGCGAAAATAGTAGGGGTAGTCTTTGCCGAGGAGCGCGATTTTAGTTCCCTGGTTTTCGACGATCAGGGAATAAAGCGCGGTATCCTTTTTGTTATCGACGGTCTTCGGTCGGCCAAGGGTGACATAGAGTTCGTCTCTGCCGTTGTGGTTGAAATCTCCGGCGTGAAGGTGCAGAGGAATGGCGTCGTTATAAGGCAGGCGAAAACGTCCAAGCGGGACCAGCTTGGGCTGGTCGTCTAGGCGGTAGATTTCCAGCCATTGTTCATTTAAAAGAACAAGTTCCTGTCCGGGGTGCTGGTCCCAATCGGCAAAAACCAAGCGTTTGTAGGGGTTCTTGAGTTCAATCTTACCCGCCGGCTGAGAGCCGGGAGCCGGTCCCGAGGCCTGAGTGAAGGATCTGCCTTCAGGGTCAGAGGCGCTACCGGATGTCGAGGTGAGCGTGAATTGAATTCCCGCCGGATGGCTTATGGGAGGCGCCCAGCCCAGGGCGAAACGGTTCTGATAAAAAATATTCTGCTCGCGATCGGTTAGACGGCAAAAAAGCATGGAGCCGGCGGCTTCCAGAGCGATGATCAGGGGGCGAATCCCCGGAGTTTCACCAGCGCCGATCTGGGCTTTGTGCATGACGGCGTAAGGAATCTGGTTCGCCTGCAGAGCGCGGGTCAGATCGAGGTAACAGGGCAGATCCTGCGGCGCGGTAAGATTGCTGTAGAGGTAGACTCGGTTGTGCGCCAGTGGAAACAGGGGCGCTCCGGGGAAAATCTTTTGTGAGCCCGGAAGAATTGTGCCCCGGGCCTGGTTGCCGCTGATTTGCGTAACCTGGATGCGGGCCAGGTTGTCCTGCAGGGACAACGGGACTCCCGGCAGGCTGTTGCCCTTGACCGCCAGGGTCGCGCCAACACTGATCTGCGGATCCGTGAGCGACAGGATGGCGGTCGTGCCCTGAATCACATCAAGTCGCCCGACTGATAGATTGCCGGGGTTGAGACGATATCTGATGGTCTGCGTTAATTCCTGCCAGGGATTCGAGGCTCCCAACGCGGTTTCGAACAGAAAAAGGCTGAAAATCAACAGCGCCGCGGGACAGGTTCTTCTGAGTCTAATCATGTTCGGCATGGTCTCTTTATCGGGAAAAAAGCGTTGGGCTCAAGGCCGGCGGAAATTCTTTGCAGGGTCACTCCTTCAGAATATAGAGAATAATAGATATCCGGACCATAAAGCAAGTAAAAAAAGCCCGACCATTTCTGGTCGGGCTTTTCAGTCAAGCCTTTCGGCAAGCCTTTTGGTTCAGATAAGCTTTAGCTTACCAGGACCAGCATATTTCCAGGCGGCTGATCCAGGCCGTGTCATCGGCTTTCTTGCCGAGCAGATCCTGTACGCCGTCGCCGGGATCAAGAAAGCTGGTGCAGAAACTGGTGACGACGTTGCTGGAGAGAGGATAGGTGACCAGCGCGTCCACAGTCCAGCCGATTTCATCGTTTTTCAGGTTCAGGCCGTCTTTCTCGGCAAACCACATGTAAGCGGTCTGGACCTTGTAGGAAACCTTGTCGAGCTTACCGGTGGCGCCCATGCCCAGATATATCAGACCGGGGTTGTTACCGGTACCGCCGGCGCCGATACCGCCGTAAGTGGCGCTGCCGCCGCCCAGACGCTCAGGCACCAGGCCGTACAGCGGGGCGCCGAGGCTGCCGAGGTGTTCGTACATGATCGCGCCTTCCATACCGAAGGTCGGAGTGTAGCGGGTGATGTTGGTGATGCCGACGAAACCTTCGGCATCGTCATCGGTCAGATCATCGTCGCCCTGGACATAGAAACCGCCCAGGTAAGGCTGAAATTCGGGCATCAGGTCGAGTTTCAGAGCGGCGAAGGCGGCCCAGGATCTGATGTCGTAGTCTTTGCCGCCGGGGGCGGCGTCGTTGATGGTGCCGGTGACGCCGACGACTTCAAAGCTCGGCATCAGCATGCCGATCTTGCCGTAGCCTTCAAAGCCGGCATAATAAGCCTGGGCGTTGCCGTATTTCTGAATGCCTTTGCGCATGTCGCTGTAGGTGAAGAAGGGGCTTAAGGTCAGGCCGCAGAACTTGAAGTTGAACTTGGCGTTGTAGGTATACCAGTCGGTATCGCGATAGTGATTGCCGCCGGTGCTGTTGACATCGTCGGAATCGTTGATCAGGAGCATGTAAACCTGCCAGTCCATGACCTTGTCGACCTCGCCGGAAAGCATGATGTACGGATGGTCGTCCCCGTAAAGCAGACCGCCGGTCTTAAGGTCCTGAAAGGTGACATCCCAACCGGTGGACAGTTTGACCGGGCCGAAATCATACCAGAAATTGGAGCGCTCCACCGAGAACTCGCTGCCGAAATCGGAGCTGACATTGCCGTAACCACTGTAGGTGTTGCGGTCGACGTTGTCCTTGCTGTAATGGATATCATTTTCCAAAATGACTTTGAAGCCGAAGTTCTCGCCTTTACCGGCAAACCCGATGCGCAGCTCGTTGCGGACGAAGAAGCCGGCGCCGAAGCCGCCTTCATCCAGGGTCAGCGGGTCGTTGCCGCTCGGGTTGCTGCTGTCGAAGTCGATCAAGTTGGTTGAATAGGTGGGGATGAAACGATTGTTGCCGAACAGGGTCAGGTCGACCCCCTTCTTGGCGCTGACCGTGCCTTCGCCCATGGCGGCGAAAGACACACCGGCCGTGGCGAGAATAAAGATTACGCTCACCAGTAATGCAAGATAACTTCTCTTCATCTGTGTTACTCCTTTTCTAGTTGTTGAAATAAAACTGAAACCACTTCTCTGACTGACGGATGATAAAATCGACCGACCGTCCACGAAGACTTTCCGTTGCGGAGCCGCCGCGCCGGACCGGCTTATCCGGTGTTGCATAATCAAGGTTTGCCGCTTGCCTCTTGTTTAAGGCTCGCTCAATCTCGCCCGCGAGCCGCTTGCGTGGTCTCACCCCCTTTCTAAATACCATGCTGTCTTCAAGCATGGCTTGGCAATCAGCAAAAAACGAGTCTTATCGGGTTGCAATGCCTGTCTGTGGAAGCGAAAATACTATAACAGCTTTTTAGGCTACGCGGGCTAAATATCATTTCAGCCCGCGTTTGTCAACCTAATTTTTAGATATTTTTAATCTTAATTTGAAATAATCTTAATGTTTTCCGGGGTGAGGGTAAGGGGGAGGACGGCGTTTCCGGTGATCAGATAGGTGGTTTCCGTGGTGACGGCGGTTGCGGGCAGATCCCTGTAGGGGGCCGGAGCCTGGTGGTGGGGGGGGAAGGTCAGTTTAGGTTCAAGGGCGACGACCATGCCTTCTTCCAGAAGCATGCGGTTTCCCCGGGCCAGGAAAGGAAACTCATCGACTTCAAGGCCGACGCCGTGACCGACGAAGCTCACCTGGTCGCGGCCGTGACCGAGAAAATAATCGCTAAAACCAAATTCGGCCGCCAGTTTCAGGGCCCTGGCGTAAATTTCGCCGCCGGCCCGGCCGGGTTGCAGGGCCGCGACCAGTTCATGGTTAAGGCGGAGCAGGTCGTGATGGGTGCGCTGTAGTTGCGCCGATGGCTCGCCGAGGCAGAACATGCGGGTCAGGTCGGCGAGGTAGCCTTCGCAGTTGACCATGAAATCGATGCTGATCGGGGTTCCCGGTTGTAATTTGGTGTCGGAGGCTCCTTGAGAAAAGGCGGCGCCAAGCCCCAGACCGTTGGTCGGTGAATCAAGATAGCCACGCCGGGCCCCTTCACCGCCGCTGAGGGTGTGACCAAAAAAAAGTTCGTTGTTCCAGCCGCGCATGCGAACGATGCCAAGGTGTCCCAGGCGCCGCGCCTGATGTTCAAGCTCGGCCATCAGCTCGATCTCGCTGAGCTTGCAGGTCAGGACCGTGGCGGCATGGTCCATGACCTGATCCATGATGGCGGCGGCTTTGGTGATGCAGCTGATTTCATAAGCACTTTTGCGGGCGCGCAGGCTGCGGATCAGGAAAGAAGCGTCACTAAGGCGGCAGCTTTCCGGCAACAGGCTGCGCCAGCGTTCGGCCACCCGCACCGGAACCACGTCCAGCTCCAGGCCGAGGTTTCGAGCGCCGCCGAGCTCGGTCTGGAGCTCCCGGATCAGTTCAGCGTGGTCGAGCGGTTGGGGCCGAATTTCGGAGAGCGGGGATTCCTGACGGGCCCGCGCCAGGCTGCGCCGCACCCAGAAGACCGGCTTTCCGGAGCGAGGCAGCCAGAGGACGCCGTCCTGCAGGGTGCCGGTAAAATAATAGCGGTCGACGTTTTGCAGGACGAGAAGGCCCTCCAGTTCGGTCTGGGCGAGGCTTTCCTGGGTTTTTTTCAGGCGCTGTTCGATTTCGCCGGCCGGTACCAGCTGGTAGGACGCCGGTAGTTCCGGCGGGGACGGGTCCATATTCATCAGTCGTGTCAGCTGTTTTCCGCTAAAAGTTCTTGTGCGGCGACGGCGAGGCCTTGAGAAAGTGTTTCAAGGCTCGTCGATTTTTTTCTCTATGTGGGAAAGATAGTCGTTGATCTCTTTTTTGAGCTTGCCGAGTTCAAAAAGCCGGTTTTCGATTTCGGCGCTGTGGCGGCGCAGGAGTTCCACGACCTTGGGCAGCACCTTCTTGTTGTTGCGATGCCGGTTGTAATGATTTTCAAGTTCCGCCATTTCGCCCAGGGAGAGACCAAGGAGTTTGAGTTTTTTGATAAAGCGCAATCTGCGCAGGTCGTCATCCGTGTAAATCCGGCGTCCACCTTCGATTCTCTTGACGGTGTTTAACAGACCGATCTCTTCGTAATAGCGGATGGTTCTGGTGCTGAGATCAAGAATCTTGCCGAGTTCGCCGATGCGATAGCGTTTCAGGTTGGCTTCAACCTGGGGCTCCGGGGTGCTTTCCATGTTCTCCAAGGCGGGGTCGGCCAGCGGGTCAATTTCTTAAAGAGGTTGTCGGGTCATTTATTTTTCGCGTCGCTGTCTTTAGTAGAGTAAGCGGAAAATCTTGTCAAGAACTTTATTGCCGTGTAAAGTGGTGAAAAGGTTGGTTTTTTTTGGTCTTTTCGGCCCCCCGGTAAAGCCGCTTGGATTTCCTTAAATCGCTGTTCTGCCGCTGCGGGAAATTATGTTAAGTTTATAACGTATGCTTTAGTCTCTGTAAACATGACTGGTTTTGTGGTTGAGGGGAGAGTTGCTTTTCAGTTGACAAATGGGAATCGCTGAGATAGTTGCGGTTTGATATAAAGATGTTTTATGGGGTTTGCGGGGAATGGGCATGGCGGAAGAGTCAGGTGCGGATTTGACGTCCGAGCTGCTTGAAATTCAGGACCTCTGTTTGAACTTTGGGGGAGTGAATGCTTTGCTTGGGGTTGGATTCAGGGTTCGTCAGGGGGAAATTCATTCCCTCATCGGGCCGAACGGAGCCGGAAAATCGGCTTTATTAAATGTTATCAGTGGCTTGAGTCGACCACAGAGGGGGGCGGTGCTTTATCGGGGACGGAATCTGGTTACGCTGCCGCCACATAAGATCGCTGGCCTGGGGATTGGCCGTAGTTTTCAGCAGGTCAGCTTGGTCAAGGGGATGACGGTTCTGGATAATCTGCTTCTCGGCCGGCATGCGCGGCTGCGGACCGGGTTCTTGCGCAGCGCCTTTTTCTGGGGTGGGGCTCGCCGGGAAGAGCTCGAGCAGCGTGAAATGGTGGAGGAACTGATTGGTTTTTTAGGTCTGTCGCCGTTTCGTGACCAGCCGGTTGGTGCCTTGAGTTACGGTTTGCAGAAGCGTCTCGAACTGGGCCGGGCCCTGGCCCTGGAACCGGAACTTCTGCTTCTCGATGAGCCTCTGTCCGGAATAAGCCGGGAAGAGGTCGCGGAGATGGTTCGTTTCATTATTGAGATCAATCAGAAACGTTTCGTCACGGTGCTGCTGGTTGAACATGACATGGAGGTGGTCATGGAACTTTCAGACCGGGTAACGGTACTTAATTTCGGTGCATTGCTGACTACCGGGACCCCGGTTGAGGTGCAGAGCAACCCGCTGGTCATCAGCGCTTACCTGGGGGTTGAGGATTCATTTCTTCAGTCCGGTTGCGCTGAGGGCTCCGTTTGAGGACTAAAGAATGGATTTTTTTCTGCAGCTGCTGATCAGTGGCATGGTTATGGGTGGTATTTACGCCTTGGTGGCTCTCGGTTTTGTGCTGATTTACAAAGCTACCGGGGTCATAAATTTTGCCCAGGGTGAATTTTTGCTGGTCGGCGCCTATGTCTGTCTGGCCCTGATGGCCCAGCTGCAACTGACTTTCTGGGTCGCATTTTTACTGACGATGGGGGTTGCGGTCCTGTTGGGTCTGATTATCGAACGTCTGGTGTTGCGGCCGATGATCGGCAAGCCGATTATTTCCGTAATCATGTTGACGATCGGTCTCTCCAGTGTCTTGAAATGTCTGGTGCTGCTGGTCTGGGGTCCCCATGATCGGGTTTATCCTCAGGATTTTTCCCAGCCCCCCCTGGCCCTGGGAAACCTAATCATCTCCCCGGTCTGTCTCTGGGCGCTGGGCGTTACCGGGTTTTTTCTGGTTTTGTTCACGCTGTTTTTCCGCTATACTACCGCGGGTCTGGCGCTGCGGGCCGTGGTCTCTGATTTACAGGCGGCTCGGTCGGTGGGGATCAAGGTCAAGAATAGTTTTGCCCTGGCTTGGTGTATTGCCTTTATGCTGGCCGGCGGGGCTGGAGTCTTTCTCGGCAATATCAATGTGGTTAATGTTTCTCTCGGATTTTACGGGCTCAAGGTTCTTCCGGCCGTGATTCTGGGGGGGCTTGACAGCTTCGTGGGAGCGGTTGCCGGAGGATTGCTGATCGGTTTGGTGGAAGTTCTGGCCGGAGCCTATCTCGATCCTCTGGTTGGCGGGGGCACCCAGGAGGTGATTCCTTTTGTCGTTCTGCTGATTGTTCTGCTGGTCAAACCCTATGGTCTTTGGGGGAGGGGTGCGCTTGAAACTATCTGAGCTCGAAGGGCAACGGCGATGGGGCTGGAACGGGGGAGGACGGAGTTGAGTCTGAGCTCGCCTGCACTCGACGGCAAAAAAACCGACAACCGCGATTGCCTGAAGACAGCGGCCTCATCAAAAGCCTTTTCCCCTGGGCCCCGTTGGTTTTTTGGGATGGTCTTTCTCTATGTGATGCCGCTTTTTCTCGACAGCTATCAGCTGTATGTCTGCAATCTTGCCGGGATCGCGATAATCGGGGCACTGGGGCTTAATCTTCTAGTCGGTTATACGGGGCTGATCTCTCTGGGGCATGGGGCCTTTCTTGGTATCGGAGCTTATGCTTCCGCCAGTCTGGTGATGGATCTGGAGGTGCCGTTCTTTGTCGCTCTGCCCGGTGCCGGCTTGATAACCGCCATGTGCGGCATGATTTTTGGACTTCCTTCTCTGCGTCTGAAAGGTTTTTATCTGGCGATCGCTACCTTGGCCGCACAGTTTATTATTGAATTTCTGCTGGTTCATGTTGAGTTTATCACCAACGGAGTGCTCGGTAAAATGGTAGCCTTTCCTTCTTTTATGGGGTTCTCTTTTGATACCGACCGGCGTTATTTCTATCTGGTTGTCAGCATCGTTCTTGGCGCCCTGATCCTGACCCGCAATCTAGTTCGAAGTCGGCCCGGTCGGGCCTTGGTCGCGATCCGCGATCAGGCCGTCGCCGCCCAGGCGATGGGCATCAATCTCTTCAAATACAAGCTTCTGGCCTTTGGTTGCAGCTCCTTTCTGGCCGGGGTGGCCGGTTCTTTGTGGGCTCATTATGTGACCATCATCACCCCGGAGCATTTTACTTTCGGGGTCTCGATTGAGTATTTGGCGATGATTATTATCGGAGGTATGGGGCAGTTGCTCGGTTCGGTTCTCGGGGCCATCTTTATGGTTTTGTTGCCTGAGTTTCTGCGGGTCGGCTGCAACCTGTTGAGTGGTGAGTTCCCGTTGATTGTGAATCTGTTTGCCGCTCTTAAGGAGGGCGTCTTCGGTTTGATAATCATCACCTTTCTGATTTTTGAACCGGAGGGCCTGGCCCATCGCTGGCAGCTGATCAAGGATTATTGGCAAAACCGGCTGTCTTTCCATTGATGGTTTCCATTGTCCAGGGTAAAAGCCGTATCCGGCGGCGTGTTTTCTGGTAAGCAAGCGGCCCGGCATGTTCTTGATGAGGTTGGCGCATTTTTTTGCCGACCCGAGCCATTCAGGGTCAACAGGGGGGGGATGAAAAAGATTTTTAGCCGTCTGGGGACGGGATTGCTGTTGTTGCTGTTCTGCGGTTCGGTGCAGGCGGAGAAAACCATTAAAATCGGCGGCCTCTTTGATATTACCGGTGGAACCGGTTCGGTCGGCACCCCCTACGCTCAAGGGGTGCGCGATTATGTGCGTTATCTGAATGAGGAACAGGGGGGGCTTAACGGGATTCCGCTGGAACTTCTGGATGTTGATTACGCGTATAAAATCTCTCAGGCGTTGGCGGCGTATAAAAATTTCAAGAATTCCGACGTGGTCGCTATTCAGGGATGGGGAACCGGTGATACCGAGGCGATGGCGCCGCTGATCAATAAGGATCGGATTCCCTATTTTTCGGCTTCATATTCTGAACATCTTTGTAACCCGGCTCTGACGCCCTATAATTTTTCGGTCGGTGTCACCTATGCCGACCAGGCGCGAGCCGTGCTCTCCTTTATACGGGAAAATTGGGCCGATGAGAGTCGTCCACCCCGGGTCGCGTTTATTTACAATGATACCGGATTCGGGCGTTCACCTTTTTTTACCGTCAGATATCAGGGCCATCTTTTTCCCGGTGCCGAAGATTATGCCCGCGCCCTCGGAATTGAGATCGTGGCCCGAACGATCATTGATTTGCGTTCTCTGGAGGTCAGCCCTCAGTTGCTGGGCCTGAAAAAAGCCGATCCTGATTTTATCCTGGTACAGCAAACCTCGGAGATGGCGACGATCTTGAAGGATGCTGAAAAACTGAAACTGAGAAGTCGTTTTTTTGCTTTGAATTGGGCTATGAGTCGCGAGATTCTGGCCCAGGCGGGGGCGGCGGCGGAAAACTGTTACTGGGTCAACCCGTTTTGTGTCTGGGAAGACAGCGGCCCCGGAGTGAGCCAGGCAAAAATGGTCAGCCTTAAATATCATCCCGGTAAAATTCAGCCCGTAAACTATTTTCAAGGTTTTGTCGCGATGCAGGTCATGGTCGAGGGCTTGCGGAGGATCAAAGGGGAGGTGACGGGACCGAAGCTTAAGGAGGCCCTTGAAACCATGCAGGAATTTGAGACCGGAGGATTGACCATGCCGATCAGTTTTTCCCCTGTCAGTCATAAAGGGACCATGGGGATGAGGCTTTACCAGGTGCGGAATGGTCGCTTTGTTCTGGTTGAGGCGTTGCGGCTTGAGCGTCGACCGCTTTAAAGCTGAATCTCTTATGCTTAAGCTGGATCATGTTGAAGTTATCTATAATCAGGCCGCTCTGGTTTTAAAAGGCTTGTCGCTGAGGGTTCCCCACGGGCGGATCGTGGCGTTGCTGGGTGCCAATGGAGCCGGAAAAAGTACCGCATTAAAGGCGGTTTCCGGATTGTTGCGGGCTGAAAACGGCGTGGTAAGCGCCGGCAGCATTGCGTTTCTGGGACAAAAAATCGTGGGCAAGGCTCCGCAAGCGATTGTTCGGGACGGTATCATTCAGGTGATGGAGGGCCGGCGGGTCTTTAAGGATTTGAGTGTAACCGAAAACCTCAGAGTCGGAACCCATGCCCGTCGGGGGCGCTTCGCTTTAAAGGAGGAGCTGGAGGTGGTTTTCAATTATTTCCCTCGTTTAAAGGAGTGTCGGAGCCGGTCCGCCGGTTCCATGAGCGGCGGAGAACAGCAGATGCTGGCTATCGGTCGGGCCCTGATGGCGAGACCGAAATTGATGCTGCTGGACGAGCCTTCATTGGGCCTGGCACCGCTCCTGGTCCGGGAAATTTTCGAGATTGTCAGGCGTATCAATCAGCAGGAGGGCATTACGATCCTGTTGGTGGAGCAAAACGCCAACCCGGCGCTGCAAGTCGCCGATTATGGCTATCTCATGGATGGGGGCCGGGTGGTGCTTGAGGGGGAAGGTGTCAGTCTGCGTGGCAATCCCAAGGTCAAAGGTTTTTATCTGGGCTGCGGGACCGGTGCGGGGAAGAGGGCCCAGGACATGTCGAACAGGAGCGCCGCGGATTCCAGGAAAGGAAGGCAGGTTTCGCGAGCAACCTGAGTCGATAGTTCGTGAACGGTCAGTGTGATGGCGTCATCTCCCTTCAACCCTTCCGGCCAAGCCCGGACGAGCCCCCGGAACGAGAGTCACCGCGGCGCCTGCCTCAGGTTTCGCGGGCGCCTCGCCTTTGGAACGGTTACTGTGTCGGCCGGTGTTTTTGCGATTTTCAAGAGTTCTTACGAATTCATCAATTGTGAATGGCGGATCGGAAATCGGGGTCGTCGTTCTGGAGGGTATGAGCATGCTGGTCAAATATTGGATGAAGAGCAATCCCTTTACCGTAAGTCCCGAGACCCTGGTGATCGACGCGCAAAAGATCATGCGTCAGCATCGTATCCGCCGGCTGCCCGTAATGAAAGGGTCGCGGCTGGTGGGGATTGTCACACTGGCCGGTCTGCGTGAGGCCCAGCCTTCCAAAGCCACCAGCCTGAGTGTTCACGAGCTTAATTATCTTCTGGCCAAAATGACGGTGGGAGAGATCATGAGCCGCGAGGTGATAACCTGTTCCCCGGAAATGACCATGGAAAAAGCGGCGGTGCGCGGCACCAAGTATGGAGTCGGGGCGCTGCCGGTGCTCGACAACGGCAAGCTGGTCGGAATTATCACGGAATCTGATATTTACCGGGCCTTTCTCCAGATGTTGGGGGCGACCTATAAGGATTCAGTTCGTATAACCCTAGACAATTTCCCCCGGGAGCAGGACGATATTATTCGGGTGATCGAGATCCTGAACGGTTTGCGTGGTCTGCTGGTCAGTCTGACCCTGATCGATGATGTTCCGCTTGTCGGACGCCGGGAGCTGGTTTTCAGAGTGCAGAATGTCAATGTCGAGGCTTTAGTAGCCGGTCTGCAGAATAAGGGTTACACGGTTTCTAATGTCTCCCGGGCGGATTGATGCGGGCCGGGACCGCGAAAGTTTACCGGCCCGGCGGCGTGCTTTTTGCTCCTGATCGCCGACCAAGGTCCAGGGCCTTGAGATTGGCGGCTTCCAGAGGGGGAGGGGAAGCCAGGCTTCGGACCGTTTCGCAAAGCAGGGTGAAATCGTAAGGGAAAGCCGGATGCTCGGCCAGCCAGCCCGCAAAAACCAGGTTTGCGGCCTGCGGCAGACCATTTTTCACCGCGATTTCGGTGGCCGCGCAGCAATCTCGGGCCGGCAGAAGCCGTGCGGCCAGCGGACTATTGATCAGGGCTTGGCCGTTTTCCTGAAGCAAATGCCGGTTGCGCAGGTATTCGGGCGCGGCCAGGACCAGAAGGAGGTCGGCCTGGCCGCGCCCGATCAGAGGAGAGCGGTAGTTTCCGATTTTAACCTGACTGGTTACGGAGCCCCCCCGCATGGCCATGCCATGGCTTTCATAAGTGATAAAGCTGTCTCCGTTCAGCAGGGCCGCCTGGCTGATCAGGCGGGACAGAAAAACTACGCCCTGGCCGCCGAGCCCGGCAAGCAGAAGTTTGCAGTCGATCATCAGGTACCCCCAGTTTCCCGCCCGTTTCAGGAGGCGGCCGTTTTGATGGCTTCCTGCGGGCAGACGGACAGACACTGGCCGCAGCCGACGCAGATAACCTGGTCGATGGTTACTCGTTTTTCTAAATCCTGCTCGTTGCGAACCAGGGCCGGGCACTCGAAAGCGTTTATGCAGTAGCCGCAACCATTGCAAAGCCTGTCGTCAATGATGACTTTGAGCCCGGGCAGGCGCCGGCGTTCATCTTTGATCATCAAGCAGCCGCGCCGGGCGATGACCGCCGCAATGCCGCCTTCCGGAGACCGGGTGTACTGTTCAGCCCTTTTCAGCTCGGCAATCATCGTTTCCCGGTCGTAAGGGTCGACCACGCTGATATGCGTGAGGCCGCAACCGGTAAGTAAAGACTCCAGGGGCAGGGCGGGGCCTCGACTGCCGTCAGCTCTTAAACCGGCCGCCGGGGTCGGCTGGTTGCCGGTCATGGCGGTGGTGCTGTTGTCGAGCAGCAGCAGAACAAAACGATTGTCTTCCCAGCGGGCGTTAACCAGGGCCGGAATGCCGGAGTGAAAAAAGGTCGAGTCACCGATAATTGCGGTAATCGGTGGTGTTTCCTGTTGGTGCCGGGCAAAATTCCGAAAGAAGGCTCCGGCCTGACTGATGGATGCACCCATGCAGAGGCAGGTATCCAGGGCCTTGAGATTGATGCCCAGGGTGTAACAGCCGATATCACCGGCGTAAATGCCTTGAGGCAGGGCCTTTTTGAGGGCGTAAAAACTTGAGCGATGCGGACAGCCGGGGCAGAGGCTGGGGCGTTTTCCCGGAGCCACTTCAGCTAGCTCGGTTTTTCCCTCAGCGTTTTTCGGGCGGCCGCAGAAGCGGTGCAGGGCTGTGCGGACCAGCTCTGGGGTCAGGGCTCCGGCATCGGCGATCAAGCCGTTCAAGCGGCCACTGATTCTTTCCCGATGGCCGAGCTGGAACTCAATGACCGGCATGCTTTCTTCAATTACCAGTAGCCGTTCGTGGCGCTCCAGCAGGGTTTTTCCCGCCAGGCGAGACAAGGGATACGGCAGGTCGACCTTGTAAAGTGTGAATTGCCGGGAAAAACTTTCGGGCAGTTCCTCGAGCAGGTCGGCAATCAGGGCCCAGGCGCAACCGGAAGCGACGATGCCGTAGGGTGCCCAGGAACCGGCAGCACCGCCGCCGGGGGCGGCGGTGAAATTAAAACGTATATCCTCGGCCAGGGTCAGGAGTTTCTGGTTGAGTTCCTGATGCAGTCGGAGACGGTGTTTTGGGGTTGCCGCCCAGCGTTCCGGCTGGCGGTTGAACTGCGGCGGGCGGCTTTTGGTGTCAGGTATTTTCCTCAGAGTGATATTCTGCCGGGCGTGGCAAAGGGTGGCGGTGGGTCGCAGCAGGACCGGTAGGCCAAGCTCGGCGGACAATTCCAGGGCGCGGCCGGCGAAAAGCTCGGCTTCCTGCGGGGTTGCCGGGTCGAAAACCGGAACCTTGGCCAGCATTGCAAACATGCGGCTGTCCTGCTCTGTCTGCGAGCTGTTGGGGCCGGGATCGTCGGCGCTGATCACCACCATGGCGCCGGTTACTCCCAGGTAGGCGCTGCTGAGGAAGGCATCGGCAGCAACGTTGAGGCCCACCTGCTTCATGGCCACGGCACTGTAAAGCCCGCTGATGGCGGCAGTGAAAGCCGATTCCAGGGCGATTTTTTCATTGACCGACCAGTGGCCGTAAACCGAGAGCCCTAAGTTTTCCCCTTGGCTTAAAAAGGATGGCAGAATTTCCGAAGACGGCGTCCCGGGGTAGGCGTAAAGCGAGTCACAACCGCCTGCCAGCAACCCTCGAGCCAAGGCTTCATTTCCAAGCATCACCTGCTGCAATGTCAACTCCCTATTTGAGACTTAGACCGGAATGCTTTTTTCTCCGGTAGCGAAAAGCCTGCATCAGCAAGCCGATAGCGAAGCCGATCAGCAGCACAGCGCTGCCGGCAATAAACCATTTGATTCGGTAAGCCGTTTTCAGGAGTTCGCATTTCTCGAGAATTGTGGATTCTCTTTCCTGGCGAAGCTGGTTTTCGGCCAGCAGTTTCCGGTGCTCGCTCTGCAACTCCAGAAAAGCGGCGGATTCCTCGCGCAGGGTGTTGTAGTCCTTTTCCACCCGGTTGAGTTTTTGGCGCAGTTCTTTGATTTCCCGCAACAGACTGGTATTACCCTTGCGGTATTCCTTGTTGGTTTCGGTCAGGGAGATAAGCTTGGTTTTGCTGTTTTGCTCCAGCTGTTTCATCTCTTCCTGCAGCCTGGCCAGACGTTTGGCTGCGGGCTCCAGTTCAGTGAGAAAACGCTTTTCAATCCAACCTTCACGATCTTTGCCGTAACTGATATGGGCCCAGTCGCCATCGTTGTTTTCCAGCAGGATAACCTTGTCACCGGTGACCAGGGGGGCGATCAGCTTATATTCGTGGCCGGCGCCGGCCCGGGCATAGACTCTGATTTTGTCGGAGATATAGCGGACTTCATTTTCCGCTTGGGCCTGGCAGAAGCTACCGGAGAGCAGAAACGCAAAGAGAATCAGGGTGATTTTAGCCGGTCCGGGCCGGAGATTTTTTTCTGGCAACATGTTAATTCCCGATGTGAGATCGATTAGTGGTTGACATCTTTTCGCGTGGTGTTTTGCTTTCAGCTGGCGAAGTGGTACGCGGCCGGAGTCTTTTGTGCGAAAAGCGCGTATTTTTTCGCCAGATGGATGATTTGCCAGACGATTTTCGCGGTGGCTCCCCAGATGGTTACACCATTGATGTGGTAGGCCAGCTGGGCGCTGTTTTGGTGGCCGTTGAAATAGAAAAAATCAATTTCGTTACGCGGGTGGAAAAATTCGTCCAGGGGGACACTGATCAAATCATCAACCTCATCGGCGGAAAGTCGAAATGGATACGGATAAGGGATTGTGCCGATGAATGGCGAGACCAGAAAGCCGGTGGTGGTATTAATCTCATCCAGACCACCGAAGATGGTTATGTCGCGGCTTTTTACCCCGATTTCCTCTTCGGTTTCACGAGTGCTGGTGGCTTCCAGGGATTCATCCCGGGAGTCCCGAACCCCGCCCGGAAAAGAGATCTCACCCTTGTGGTTTTTGACTGTTTGCGAGCGCTTGATAAAAAGTATTTTCAACTCCCCCCCGTCGACGTAGAGGGGGCACAAGACCGCAGCCCGGACAGCTTCGTCGGAAGAGATTACCTGCGCTTTGTAAGTCGAGAAAAAATCTGCCAGTTTTTCCAGGGGCATGGTGGTTAAAGATAGGTAATAGGGTTATTGGGCGCGAGGGCGCGAAATCGCCTTGGTCGAGTAGCTGCGAATGAACCGGTCTGCGGTCACATTCCCGACGGATCCGAGCGTATTTTTTTCAATCCGACACAAAAAGTAGCAGAAGGCTGCCGACAAAGCAATCCCTTTTTTTAAACAATGGGGCCGGAGTAGTAGGCGGCGGCCTGTTGATAGAACTCACTTTGTTGTCCGCTGTGGCGCGGAGAAAAATGAAAAAGACGCAGGCGCCGGACGCCGGCCAGCTGGGCCAGACGCCCGGCCTGGCCGGACGTCAGATGTCGGCTGGCCGCCGCTTTGGCGGTAGCAGAATCGAGAAAGGCGGCCTCGCAGAGAAGCAAATCGGAATGCCTGATCAGAGGCAGCAGGGTTTCTAGGTTTGCCGGGGTGAAACTGGTGTCGGCGACGTAGGAAATTTTTTGTCCCGGTCTGGTGATGGCGATACTCGCGGCAATTTCTTGTAGGGTGAAGGACTTTTCGCCAAGGCGGATTATGGTCTCGCCGGCAGCCTGACTCTGCAGCAGCTCACGGATCCGGGTCAACCAAGGCCCCGGGGTCCAGCCTTGAGAGGCCAGGGCCTCGGGTCGAAATTTGATTTGTAGGGGCTCCTCAAGGGCAAAGGCCAGGCAGGGGATGTCATGATCGGTAAGCACCGCTTTTACCCTGAAGGTTGGAGTTTGCAGGATAAGGTGGTCGTTTATTGTTTGTCGGATCAAGGTTTCGGGCTGAAAACGGTGACGGCAGACAAAGACCGTTTGCCGAATTTCATGTTCGTCGATTTCACTGACGCTGATCCGCAGTTCATAGTCGCTCACCAGATTCCATTGGTAGCCGGCGAGCTTATGGCCCAGCAGGGTGATTATGCCGGGAGGACCGAAGACCTGTAGATGCCGAGAGCGATTTAAATTCAGGCGCAGCAGGTGGTCAAAGCCGATCAGGTGGTCAATATGGCCATGACTGATAAAGATCAGAGAGGCTCTCAAAATTTGCCGGTTGGAGAGGGCGTGTAGATCTCCTAAATCAAAAAAAAGGGCGGTCCGGCTGAAACAATGCTCCAGCCGGAATCCTGGATCACCGAAAGGCTGATTTAAAGGTTCTACGAGCCAGGGAAAAGTCATTTCCAGAAAGCCGGCGCGGGCCGGGCTTGTCAAACAAGCGATTAAGATGGCGAATGTTTTCGCGCCGGTAGCGTCGCTCTAGCTAGCCAATAACCCGAGTCTTGTCAACCTGATTCCGCGGTTTCGGCTGATTTACTGCATAACCGGGGTAAAATAGTTGCGAGAATGATAATTTTCGTGTTAAGTTGATTCGCTTTTGGAGAGGTTTGCTTTTTTGTGAGTTGTCCGGGTGGTTTGCGAAGACCGCTTTTTAGAGTTCGATGGTTTCGAGGTGAAGGGTTTGTCAACAGGTCTGATACTTAAAAATTTCACGCCCCGGGGTATGGCTTTGGCTATCGGCAGCCTGCCCTATACGGAACTTGAGCCGGCGCTTGAGATTATTGCCACCTGTCTGCCGGAGGTTCCTTTCTGGCCGCAGTTGCCGAATCGCTCTTTTTGGGAAGGGATGTACGTTCAGTATGGCGAAGGCCTGCCCGGAGCGGAGGTTGATGAAAAACACGGGCGTTTTTTTGTGGATTCCGGCCGGCCCGGTTTCGCTGAGGAGTTGACCGCCTTTTATGAAGCCGTAATGGCGAAAAATCTGGATTATTTTGCCATCAGTCGGGAGCGGGCCAGCGGTTTGATCGAGGGCCTGCCGGTTTTGTCCCGCCGTTATGCCGTCCGACAACCGTTTCTGGTCAAAGGTCAGGTAACTGGTCCGGTCAGTTTCGGCCTGGGAGTAACCGACCGCTCGAAAAAATCGATTATCTATGATCCCACCATGGTCGAAGTCATGGTCAGACATCTCAATATGAAGGCCCGCTGGCAGGAGGCCTTTCTCCAGCACTGTTTTCCGGGGTTGCCGACCCTGACCTTTTTCGATGAGCCCTATATGGTTTCCTTTGGAACAGCGTTTTGCACCTTGTCGCGGGAGCGGGTTCAGGCGCTTCTCAAAGAGGTCGGGGCTGGTCTTGAAGGTCTGGTCGGGGTGCATTGTTGCGGGAATACGGATTGGTCCTTGCTGCTCGAGATCGGGGTTGACTTGTTGAACTTTGATGCCTATGAATATGGCGATAACCTGCTTTTGTACGAAAAAGAGCTGGCTGTCTTTCTTCGGAACGGAGGTTATCTGGCCTGGGGAGTGGTACCGACCAGTGCGGCCATCGACGATGAAGATGCCGCGTCACTCTTTCTTCTCCTTAAACAGCAGCTTGAGCGTCTGGGGGGGAGCGGGATTCCACTGGAGACGGTATTGCAGCGCAGTTTTATCTCGCCCAGCTGTGGTGCCGGCTCGCTGACGCCACAGCGTGCGCTAAAGGTTTTTGAAGTGACGCTGGAACTTTCACAAAAACTACGTGAACATTATAAGCTGTAGGGTTATTTGGATATACAGGGAAATGATTTTTTATAATCCGGAGGTTGTTGCTGGTGGGTGACAATAAAAAAAAGCGCGACAAGAATATGCCAGAGGACGGGATCGAAGGCGACGGTTTGAAGGCTGAAGGTGATGACTTCACCGACGAGAATGAAGATTCCGAATTGGAAGATTATGATCTGGAGGCGGAGGACGAGGAAACGGAAGGTTTGGCTGACTCCGCGGATGAGGGTCTGGAGGATTCTCTGGCGGTCATCGAGGAACGGGCCGGCCAAGGTCAAAATGGAGCTCCGGAAGAAGGGGAAACCCTGGTGCTTCCGGATGAGTTACCCCTGCTGCCGATTCGGGATGTGGTGGTATTTCCTTTTATGATCATGCCGTTGTTTGTCGGTCGTGAGGCCTCAATCAAGGCTGTCGATGAGGCCCTGGCCGGAGACCGACTGATCTTCCTGGTGACCCAGAAAAACCTGCGGGAGGAGAATCCGGATCGCAGCGGGGTCTATCGGGTCGGCACCATTTCGATGATTATGCGGATGCTGAAACTGCCGGATGGCCGGGTTAAAATCCTGGTCCAGGGATTGGCCAAGGCCGCGATTACCGAGGTGGTCCAGCGTGAACCTCTGTTCAAGGTGCGGGTCGAAAAAATCGAGGATATCGAGGGCCGGGGTAAACTGGACCTTAAAACCGAGGCGATGATGCGCAGTGTCAAAGAGCGCCTGGAGAAGGTTATTTCACTCGGCAAACCGATTGCTCCGGAAGTCGCGATGATTCTTGACAATGTCAATGTGCCGGGGCGTTTGGCTGATTTGATTGTTTCCAATCTCGGGGTTAAACTCAAGGTCGCGCAGTCCTTTATGGAGGAGCCAGATGGCCGCAAACGCCTTGCTGATATCAATAAAATTCTGGCCAAGGAGATTCAGGTTCTGAGTATGCAGGCCAAGATTCAGAATCAGGCCAAGGAGGAGATGACCAAAACGCAGCGCGAATATTTTCTCAAGGAACAGATGAAAGCGATTCGCCATGAACTTGGCGACCAAGAAGATCGTTCCGCCGAGATTGAAGAGCTGCGGGAAAAGATAAAAAATTGCAAAATGCCGAAACCGGCCTTTGAGGAGTCGAATAAGCAGCTTGATCGACTCGAGAGGATGCATCCGGACGCGGCGGAAGCCAATATCATCCGCACCTACATCGACTGGATGATAGATGTCCCCTGGAGTAAACAGACCAAGGATAATCTTGATTTGAGTATGGCTCGAAAGATACTTGAAGAGGATCATTTCGGTTTGACCAAGATCAAGGAAAGGATTATCGAATATCTTGCGGTTTGTAAGCTGAAAAATAAATTGCGCGGTCCGATTCTGTGTTTTGTCGGCCCCCCGGGGGTTGGTAAGACCTCGCTCGGAAAGTCGGTGGCCCGGGCTTTGGGCCGTAAATTTTACCGGCTTTCACTGGGCGGCATGCGGGATGAGGCCGAGATTCGCGGTCATCGGCGCACCTATATCGGAGCCTTGCCTGGGCGGGTGATTCAGGGACTGAAGCAAGCCGGCACCCGGAACCCGGTTTTCATGATGGATGAAATTGATAAGATCGGCAATGATTTTCGCGGTGATCCGGCCTCGGCGTTGCTTGAGGTCCTGGATCCCCAGCAAAACTACGAGTTCAGTGATCATTATCTCAATGTTCCTTTTGATCTCTCCCACGTCATGTTCATCACGACCGCCAATTCGCTGGAACCGATTCCCGCGGCCTTGCGTGATCGCATGGAGATTATTGAGCTTTCCGGTTACACGGATGAGGAGAAACTGCATATCGCCAAGCGCTACCTGATTCCCCGGCAGATAGAGGAAAATGGTATCAGCGCCAAACATATCTCTTTCTCCCAACCGGCACTGCTCGCTCTGGTCAACCATTACACCAGGGAATCCGGAGTGCGGAATCTGGAGCGGGAAATCGGATCTTTATGCCGCAAGGTGGCGACCAAGGTCGCGGAAAAAGGCCGGGTTGGCCGAACCCTGGTGACTCCGGCCTCGTTGCATCGTTTTCTCGGACCGGTTAAGTTTCTGCCTGAAGGCGGAAAAGGGGAAGACCAGGTTGGGGTGGCCACGGGGTTAGCCTGGACGCCTTACGGAGGAGTGGTGCTGATGGTTGAAACCCTGCTGATGCCGGGCAAAGGGGAGCTTTCCCTGACCGGTCATCTGGGGGATGTCATGAAGGAATCGGCCCATGCGGCGATGAGTTTTATCCGATCGCGCTCCCGTCAGTTCGGTATCGGGGATGATCTTATCAAGGAAAAGGATATTCATATTCATGTTCCGGCGGGCGCAACCCCCAAGGATGGCCCTTCGGCCGGAATCACGATGCTGACCTCGCTGCTTTCGGCCATGACCGGGATTCCGGCCCGACGTCAGGTGGCCATGACCGGAGAACTGACCCTGGCGGGTCGGGTGATGCCGATCGGCGGTCTTAAGGAGAAGGTGCTGGCAGCTTTGCGTTTTGGTGCGACCACGGTTTTGATTCCTGAGGATAATCGCAAGGATCTGGAGGACATTCCGGCCAAGATTCGTAAGCGCCTGAAGATTGTTCCGGTCTCCCGGGCCGAGGAGGTGGTGCCCTTGGTGCTGGTGCGCATTCCCGAGCCGTTGCCTGAACTGCGGCCGGAAAAAAAAGGTGAGTTCCGTGAAAAAGCCGGGGGCGCGCAAAATGGTGGCGGCGTGTAAGCCCGTGAGTGAAACCGCTGATTAAGGTAACTGGCGTGCCGAGATCATCACTGGCCGATTGGGGTGAATTCGCTTTTATTGAGGCGTTGAAAAAACGCTTGCCTCCGCTTTCCGGGGGCTTGCGTTTGGGACCCGGTGATGATGCCTCTTGGTGGTTGCCGGACGATGCCGGGGGAATCTTGACTACGGCCGACATGCTGGTGGCCGGGGTTCACTTCGATTTGCACTATACCACGGCGGCGTCCCTGGGTTACAAGGCCCTGGCGGTTAATCTCAGTGATCTGGCGGCGATGGGCGGGAAATCCGGCGCGACGGCCTATCTTTCTCTGGCCCTGCCGCCAACCCTCGAAAAGCGGTGGCTCGAAAGCTTTCTGGACGGTTTTTTAGGTCTGGCCGGTACCCAGCGAGTCCAGCTGGCCGGTGGGGACACGGTTAGAGGGCGGGAGTTGGTTATTGCCGTGACCCTCAACGGGCAGCCCGCCGGTTGCTCTCCGATTTGTCGCCAGGGAGCGATGGTCGGTGATGATCTTTATCTGTCCGGCTGGCTGGGTGATAGTTATCTGGGGCTGAAATTGCTTCAGGGGCGTCTTGCGGAGACGGCCGGCCGGGAGCGGGAGGCGGCCTACTTGCGTGAGCGCCATCTTTGCCCGCAACCCAGGGTGAGCCTTGGAGAAAAGTTGGGCGCCAGCGGGGTGGTAAGCGCCATGCTGGATGTAAGTGATGGCTTGGTGGCTGATCTCGGTCATCTGCTGGTTGCCGCCGGGGGCTTGGGAGCCCAGCTGGAGGCGGAACGTCTGCCGCTGTCGCCGGCGGCCGGATTTTTCCTGCACTCCGGGTTGGTTGATTATCCTCGCTTGTTGAGCGGGGGAGAAGATTATGAACTGCTGTTTACAGCTCCTCCGGCACAACGTCAGGCCGTGGCCGCGGCCTCCGCGGCGGCCGGCACTGCGGTGACTAGGATCGGCCGGATTACTGCTGCGGCCGGAGTTGTTTTCTGCCATCAGGGGCTGAAAACAGCCTTGAGCGGGTTTGGAGGTTATGATCATTTCAGAGCTTAAAGTAGCTGATCTTAAAGCCAATCAGCAGGTGGCCATGCAGCTTCTCGTGCGTCGCAAGACTCTGGCCCGCAGTCGGAATGGAAAGGAATATCTTAATCTCAGACTGGGCGATCGTTCCGGTGAAATTACGGCATTTCTCTGGGATGACGT
Organism: Pseudomonadota bacterium; assembly: GCA_011049115.1. NCBI lineage: Bacteria > Pseudomonadati > Pseudomonadota > Pseudomonadota bacterium. The sequence goes on along the minus strand of DSCM01000129.1, from coordinate 2,000 downwards.
AGACGTCGCCGAGGCTCAGATCAAAGAGGGAGATTGTGTCGAGATTAAAGGGCACAGTCAGATTTTTAACGGCAACCTGCAGCTTAATCTGAGTTTAGTCAAGCTTTGGCAGGGGCCGGTTGATCCGCTAAAATTTCTTCCGCATACCGATAAGCATATTCCAACGATGGAGCGGGATCTGCGTCGTCTTGTGATGGATCTTCGGGACCCTTGGCTGCGCCGTCTGGGCGAGGCTTTTTTTGTCAAGGACCAGGCCTTTGCCCGCTCTTTTTCCCTGGCCCCGGCGGCTAAGGCCATGCATCACGCCTGGTTGGGCGGGCTGCTTGAACATACGCTCGGGGTCGCCCGCCTGGCTGTGCAGGTTTGTCCGCTTTATCCGCAGGTTGACGGCGACCTGGTGCTCGCGGGGGCGCTGCTGCATGATATCGGTAAGGTTGAAGAACTGGTCTACGAGCGCAGTCTTGATTACTCGACCCCGGGTCGACTGCTTGGGCACGTCATGATCGGGGCGCGGATGGTGCGCGAGAAAGCCTCGAATATCAAAGGCTTTCCAGGGGAAACGCTGATGTTGCTCGAGCATCTTATGCTGAGTCACCATGGTGAATACGAGTATGGTTCTCCGAAAAAACCGAAAACCCAGGAAGCGGTGCTCCTGAATTTTATCGACGATCTAGATGCTAAACTGGTGGCCATCGGCACCTTCATGCATGCCGCCCGGGAGCTCGGTTCCGAGTGGAGTGACTTTCATCGTCTTTTCGGTCGGCCTTTCTACCTTGGCTCCAAGGGCAAAATTGAGGGCACGACGGAGCCTGATTCAAGCCTGGCTCAGAATGGCGAAGCTCCGTTGCTGTTTTAGCTGGAGGCGTGGTTATTGCCCTGAGTCTTCGGGCTGATTCTTTCCGGCTCCCGCGGCTTTGTGAGGCCTAAGCTTTCGTCTGAAGCGAGCGGACTTTTGAGAGACCCTTGACAATGATTCAGATGGTTGTTATTTTAGCCCCCGTTAGCACTCTTCGCCATAGAGTGCTAACGGGTTTTTTGTGGGTTCGTCTGGCAGGGGTTTTCGCGTGCATATGGAAAATTTTTCGGATCGACACATAAACGTTTTGCAGGCGGTGGTCGAAGACTATATCCGCACTGGCGAACCGGTGGGTTCGCGTAGTTTGTCGCGCAGCGCGCGCTTCAAGCTCAGTCCGGCGACCTTGCGGAATGTCATGGCTGATCTTGAAGAGGGAGGTCTTCTTTGTCAGCCGCATACCTCGGCAGGCCGGGTTCCAACCGACCAGGGATTTCGTTTCTATGTTAACCGGTTGCCCTCTTTTGCGGGTCTTAACGCGGAGCTTCGCCGGCAAATCGATGCGCGTCTGGAGCTTTCCGGAGAGCGTTTCGAGACGGTTCTGCATGACGGGGCCCTGACTCTGGCCCAATTGACTCCATATGTCGGGGTTGTCAGCCTGCCAGATTTTCGACAGATGGTGCTGCGTCATATTCGCTTCGTCAAACTGAAAGAGCGGCGAATTCTGGCCGTCATGGTTTCGGTTTCGGGAGCGGTACAGAATGTTTTGTTTGAATCTGAAAATATTTTGAGCCAGGACCAGCTTAACCGTTTTTCCAACTATCTCAACGCTTTGCTTGGCGACCTGACCCTGAACGGGATAAAACGCAAAATTCTTCAGGAAATGGCTGGTGATAAGCGGAGTTATGACGAGTTGTTTGTGCAGGTGCTGGCCCTGAGCCGCAGTTTTTTTGCCAAAGATCCTGAGCTGCAGAGTGAAGTCATGCTGGATGGTAAGTTGAATCTGCTGGAGCATCCGGAATTTACCGATGTTGAACGGATGAAAAAGATTTTTCGGGCCTTTGAGGAAAAGGGCGCGATTTTGAAGGTTCTGGATGAGGCTCTCGGCGGTGAGCGTCTGCGGATTATCATTGGCTCCGAGAACAGTTGTGAGGAAATGCGGCATTGTTCCCTGGTAACCTCGGGTTATGGGCGGGGGGGTCGAGTC